>NZ_LZZL01000075.1:0-29646 GCF_002006495.1 Clostridium sp. BL-8 | reverse complement strand
CGATTTAAAAGAATTGACAAAAGCTAAAGCAGTGGAGGAAATGCAGGAATTAAAAGACAAAATATTAGAAAGATTAAACTCTGTTAAAAGAGATGGAATAGATGAATTGATAAATTACCTTGTAGAAAGAACGGATTATTTTACGGCACCAGCCTCAACAAAGTTTCATTCAAATTTTGATGGAGGGCTTGCATATCATTCGGACAATGTTGTTGAATTAATGCTTCAAAAGAACAAACAATATAAACTGGGACTTAGTGATGATACTATATACTTAGCAGGGTATCTGCATGATTTATGTAAATGTAATCTTTATGAAAAAACTATGAGACTAAAAAAGGATGAGATTACTGGAAAGTGGATAGGATATGCTTCTTACGAATTTGATGACAGAATTCCTTTAGGTCATGGAGAAAAAAGTGTAATTTTACTTCAGCAATTTGTCAAACTATCTCTAGAAGAATGTTTAATGATAAGATGGCATATGGGAGCATATGTACCTAAAGATGAGTATAGAGATTATAATAAGGCTATAGAGATGTATAAATCTGTTTTGGCCTTTAGTAATGCTGATGCTGAAGCCTCACATTTCTTAGAAGAAGTACGAGAACCGGAAGTGTATCCAATAGAAGAATACAATAAGTATGTGAAAGAAAAAGCTATGAAAAAAAACAATTAAATAATGTATAAATGTATGAGAAATAAGAAGTATTATTGAATAAAATGAAGAAATAATGACTTCAAATAAATTTATGAAGCATACTAAAGAAATATTGACGTAAACAGTAGCATTTTTAAAGATAATATAGTAAAATGTCAATGTTGTATGATAAAAAATGTTTTTATAAGTTGCAACTATAATTTTATTTTAGCCAGAAAGGTTGTGATGTTAGGGTTGGAAAATAAGCTGAAGTTATACGGCTTTAACAACCTCACAAAAACACTTAGCTTTAACATCTATGATGTATGCTATGCAAAAAGTGAGCGGGAGCAAAAGGACTATATTGCTTACATAGATGAGCAATACAATTCAGAAAGACTTACAAGAATTTTGTGTGATGTAACAGGGAGTATTGGCGCACATGTACTTAATATTTCAAAACAAGACTATGATCCTCAAGGTGCAAGTGTAACTATTTTGATATCGGAAAAAAATATAGGGACACAAAAAATAGATGAATCTTGTAATAAAGGTGAAATTGAAATTTTGAAATCCAGAGATACTGTCGTAGGGCATTTAGATAAAAGTCATGTAACGGTGCATACTTACCCAGAATATCATCCAGATAACTCAATTGCTACTTTTCGTGTGGATATTGATGTATCCACTTGTGGAGAGGTTTCTCCATTAAATGCATTAAACTATCTTATAGGAAGTTTTGATTCAGACATCATAACTATAGATTATCGTGTCAGAGGTTTTACCCGAGATGTTGATGGTAAGAAGTTATTTATAGATCACAAAATAACATCAATACAAGATTATATTGATGAAGGAACATTAAAGAAGTATGATGCTATGGATATAAATGTATATCAGTCAAACATATTTCACACTAAAATGTTGATAAAAGAAATTGAACTTCAGAATTATCTTTTTAATAGAGATGTTTATGAGATTAAGCCAAAACAAAGGCTTGAGATTGAAAACAATTTAAGGAAAGAAATGATCGAGATATTCAGTGGAACTAATATATATTAATGGGGGATGAATGCAAATGAAAAATAAAGAATCCCACTCAAGAGCACCAATTTATGAAGCACTAATAGAGTATAAGAAAGCCAGAGTAGTTCCATTTGACGTTCCAGGGCATAAGCAAGGGCGAGGAAATGCTATGCTTAGGGAGTTTTTAGGAGAGCAATGTTTGTCAGTTGACGTTAATTCAATGAAGCCACTAGATAATCTTTGTCATCCAGTGTCAGTTATTAAGGAAGCAGAAGAACTTGCAGCAGATGCATTTGGTTCAAAACATGCATTTTTCATGGTAAATGGAACAAGTTCTGCAGTTCAAGCCATGGTTATGAGCGTTTGTAAAAGAGGGGAAAAGATTATAATGCCTCGAAATGTTCATAGGAGTGCTATCAATGCATTAGTAATAACTGGAGCCGTTCCTGTTTATATAAATCCAGGAACAAATAAAAAACTTGGAATTCCACTAGGAATGTCAGTAGATGATGTAAAAAAGGCAATCAAAGAAAATCCAGATGCTAAAGCTGTATTGGTTAACAATCCAACTTATTATGGTATTTGTTCGAATCTAAAAGAGATTACTAAAATTGCACATGAACATGGTATGTATGTCTTAGTAGATGAGGCGCATGGAACTCATTTTTATTTTGGTGAAAATATGCCTGTATCTGCAGTTGAAGCAGGAGCAGACATGGCGGCTGTCAGCATGCATAAAACTGGAGGGTCTTTAACTCAAAGTTCCTTCTTACTTTTAAACTGTGATTTACATGTAGGATATGTTCGTCAAATAATAAATTTAACTCAAACAACAAGCGGCTCATATCTCTTGATGTCGTCACTTGATTTAGCGAGAAGGGATCTTGTGCTAAATGGAAAAGAAATATTTGCAAAAGTGACACAAATTGCAGAATATGCAAGAAACGAAGTAAATAAAATTGGTGGTTACTATGCTTTTTCAAAGGAATTAATTGATGGAGATGCAGTTTATGATTTTGATATAACAAAGCTATCTATATTTACAAGAGATATAGGTCTTGCAGGAATTGAAGTATATGATATGTTGAGAGATGAATACGGCATTCAGATAGAGTTCGGTGACATAGGAAATATTCTTGCAATAATTTCTGTAGGAGATCGTAACCTTGCAATTGAAAGATTAATAGCTTCTTTATCAGAAATAAAGAGGCTTAATTCAAGGGACAAGGCAGGAATGTTTGATCATGAATATATAAACCCAGAGGTTGTCCTCACGCCAGAAGAGGCGTTTTATTCAGCAAAGAAATCTGTACCTATGAATGAAAGTCATGGGAAAATATGTGCCGAATCTGTAATGTGTTATCCACCAGGAATTCCAATTCTTGCACCAGGAGAAAAGATAACTAAGGAAATATTAGATTATATAAATTATGCAAAAGAAAAAGGATGTTTTTTAACTGGAACGGAAGATCCGAAGATTGAAAATATTAATATTGTGGAGGAAAAATAAATGGAGTTATGGTATACAGAACAACATACTGAAAATGTAAGATTTTCAATTAAGGTTGAGAAGGAAATTCATACTGAACAAACCGAGTTTCAAAGAATAGATGTGCTGGAAGCTAAGGAATTCGGTAGATTTTTTACGTTAGATGGTCTAATGATGGTAACGGAAAAAGATGAATTTATTTATCATGATATGATAGTTCATGTACCAATGGCAACTAACCCTAATATTAAAAAAGTTCTAGTTATAGGTGCTGGAGATGGCGGAACAATAAGAGAACTTACAAGATATAACACAATCGAAAGAATAGATATGGTGGAAATCGATAAAAGAGTTGTAGATATATGTAGAGAATACTTTCCTATAACAGCATGTAAGCTTGATGAGCCACGAGTTAATCTATTTTATGAAGATGGATTAAAATTTGTACGCGATAAGAACGATGAATATGATTTAATAATAGTAGATTCTACTGATCCATTTGGACCAGGAGAAGGACTATTTACTAAAGAGTTTTATGGAAACTGCTACAAAGCATTAAAGGAAGATGGAATTTTAGTTAATCAACATGAAAGTCCATATTATGATAATGATGCAGCAGCAATGAAGGATGCTCATGAAAAAATCACAAAGTTCTTTCCAATTATAAGGGTGTATCAAGCACATATTCCAACATATCCATCAGGACATTGGTTATTTGGCTTTGCTTCGAAAAAGTATCATCCTGTTAGAGATTTAAATGCAGAAGCTTGGAATAGTTTAGGAATAAAAACAAAATACTATAATACAGATCTTCATGTAGGATGTTTCGCTTTACCTAATTATGTTAAAGAAATGTTAAATGGGCTTACAGATTAGCTAGAAATTTAATATTAAGAATTAACATTTGTAAGGTACAATTAAGAATATTAAAGATTATATATCGTATGATAAATTGTCGATTAGATAAATTTATGAAGAAACTGGAGGAATTAGAATGGGAAAAGCTTTAATTATTGGTGCAGGTGGAGTTGCAAGTGTAGCAATTCATAAATGCTGCCAAAACTCAGAAGTATTTGAAGAAATTTGTATAGCGAGCAGAACATTATCAAAATGTGACGCAATAAAGGCTTCATTAGAAGGAAAAACTAAAACTAAGATACAGACAGCTAAAGTAGACGCTGATAATGTACCAGAATTAGTAGAACTTATTAATAAGTTTAAACCAGATGTTGTTATAAATCTTGCACTTCCATATCAAGATTTAACTATTATGGATGCATGCTTAGAAACAAAGGTTGATTATGTAGATACAGCTAATTATGAACCTCTTGATACAGCTAAGTTTGAATATAAATGGCAATGGGAATACAGAGAAAAGTTCGAAAAGGCAGGAATAACAGCATTACTTGGAAGCGGTTTTGATCCAGGTGTTACAGGAGTATTTAGTGCTTATGCGCAAAAACATCAATTTGATGAAATTAATTATATAGATATATTAGATGCTAATGCAGGTGATCATGGATATCCATTTGCAACAAACTTTAACCCAGAAATAAATATTCGTGAAATAACAGCTAAGGGAAGCTACTGGGAAGAAGGAAAATGGGTTGAAACAGAACCTCTTGAACTAAAAAGAGTTTATGATTTTCCAGAAATAGGACCAAAGGATATGTATTTACTTCATCATGAAGAATTAGAATCTTTAGGTTTAAATATTAAAGGAATCAAGAGAATAAGATTCTGGATGACTTTCTCAGAAAAGTATATAACACATTTACATGTGCTTGAAAATGTTGGTATGACTTCAATTGAACCAATTGAATTTGAAGGAAAACAAATAGTACCACTACAATTTTTAAAAGCTGTATTACCAGATCCAGCATCTTTAGGACCAAGAACAAAAGGTAAAACAAATATAGGATGTATCTTCCAAGGTAAAAAAGATGGAAAAGATAAAACTTATTATTTATACAATGTATGTGATCATGAAGAATGTTATAAAGAAGTTGGTTCACAAGCAATTTCATATACAACTGGAGTTCCAGCTATGATTGGTGCAAGCTTAATCTTAAAAGGTTTATGGAAGAAGCCAGGTGTATACAATGTTGAAGAATTCGATCCAGATCCATTTATGGAAGAACTAAATAAATGGGGCTTACCATGGAAAGAAAGTTTTTCTCCAACACTAGTAGAGTAGAAAGCATGTAACTTGAACTTATGTGATAGCTTACCGAAAGAAAGGGTACTCTGTTGTTTCGGTTGCTTAGAGAATATAATTATGGAAAAGTGAAACTCGACTCACTAAGTTCGCTGAGTAAGTTCGAGGAACCAAATGCAAGATTTGGACTCTCACTTAACATTATGAGTTGTACCCATTTCAGCTTGCTCCAAACCATAGGTTTTGACAAGCTGAAATGGAACAACTCATAATGAAGAAATCCTACAACTATATTCTCAGATGCAACACTGCACAAAAGAGTACCCTTTCTTTCTGATATAAGCATACTTCAGAGTATAAGTTAGAATTTCGATGACATACTTATAAAGTTACATTTGTCTATCTTTAAATCGCTGCGTGACCATAATATTAGAAAAGTGAAGGTATAAGAAAAATGCAATAAGTAAAAATAAATATATGAGTTGTATTTTTTACCAAAAAGTTAATGGTAAAAACTTAGTAAGGAGGTCAACTAATGAAAGATATAGATATAAGTAAATTACCATCACCATGTTATTTGGTGG
This sequence comes from Clostridium sp. BL-8, assembly GCF_002006495.1. Lineage (NCBI taxonomy): Bacteria > Bacillati > Bacillota > Clostridia > Eubacteriales > Clostridiaceae > Clostridium > Clostridium sp. BL-8. The sequence continues at coordinate 23,749 of NZ_LZZL01000075.1, read as the reverse complement.
ATGAAAGACTTCTTAAGAAGAATTTGGAGATTTTAAATCAGGTTCAGGAGAGGACTGGAGCTAAGGTTATTTTAGCAACAAAGGCTTTCTCAATGTTTTCAACGTTTCCTTTAATAGGAAAGTATTTAAAGGGAGTTACTTCAAGTTCTTTGCATGAAGCGAGACTTGGATATGAGGAAATGGGCAAGGAAGTGCATATATATTCTCCAGCTTATAGAGAAGATGAATTTGATGAAATAATGAAATATAGTGATCATATAGTATTTAACTCATTTAGCCAATGGAGAAAATACAAAGATAAGGTTAAGAATAATAAGGATAAAAAGATAGAATGTGGTATTCGTATAAATCCTGAGTATTCTGAAATAGAAACAGATATATATAATCCATGTTTCGAGAATTCAAGAATGGGAGTTACTTTAGCTAACTTTGAGGAAGATGAGTTTGAAGGAATTGACGGATTACATTTTCATACAATGTGTGAGCAAAATTCTGATACACTTGAACGTACAATAAAAGTTGTTGATGAAAAGTTTGGGAAATATATTAAGAAAGTAAAATGGGTTAATTTTGGTGGTGGGCACCATATTACAAGAGAAGATTATGATATAGAAACCTTAATTAAATCTATTAACTTCATAAAAGATAAATATGGAGTAGAAGTGTATCTAGAACCAGGTGAAGCAATTGCGTTAAATACAGGTTTTCTTGTATCAACAGTTTTAGATACTATGAAAAATGGAATGGATATAGCTATATTAGATACCTCTGCCGAGTGCCATATGCCAGATGTACTTGCAATGCCATACAGGCCTAATATTATAGGTGCTGGAAAGCCAAATGAATATGAATATACATATAGATTTGGAGGACCAACCTGCCTTGCTGGAGATATTATAGGAGATTATTCATTTAAAAAAACGTTAAAACCTGGAGATAAATTAATATTTTGTGATATGGCTATTTATTCAATGGTTAAGAATAACACCTTCAATGGTGTAAACCTTCCTGCAATTGTAAAGTATAGCGAGAAAAATGGAATAGAAGTAATAAGAGAATTCGGATACGAGGATTTTAAAATGCGATTATCATAATTTGCTATCTAAATTTTATACATTCACAATTAATTAGTAAAAAGCAATTTTTAATACATATTGCAATTCGCAATCATAGTTTACAATTGTTAATTTAACATTGTAAATTTTTAATTGCAACATATAAATAAGTAAAATCTTAATAAGCATGTTTTATTATGCTTTTCTATAATTTTATTTTGATAATAGTAGAGATTATCAAGTGAAGAAGGAAAAGCTTAATAGAGTATGTTTATTTTTTTATCTGAAAACATAAAAATAAATTATAAAGTAAAAAATACAATATATCAATACAAAAGATATAAAACGTATATATTTTGTAATAAATAATAAAATAAAGATAAAATTCCGTTTTATTCCTAAATTTGTACGTTTTATTACATCGCATAAAAATTAATATATAGTTAATAAATCTAAAATCATCAGTGTTTAAGGGGTATAGAGCATTAGGTAAAAATATGTTTTTATAATTCATATTATACTTTAGTATAATATGAAAAATATTGGATTAATATATAATTTGTTGTAGTTATATTTTACTTAAAGTATATAAAATTCAACAAATTTCATAAAACGGTTAAGTATTCAATTATAAACTTAATAATTTTTGAGTAAATACTATAATTTTATGAAGTGTAAAAATAAGGGTTGAGAAATTTTAACTTAAAATTGAGAAGAAAATCATTAAAACAGGGGGATGGAAAAGTGGATGTAATAAAGCAAACCAACAGGACAATATTATTCGAGGAAATTAATCCAGAGAAATTAGATTTAATTACTGTAATAGGTGATACAAAAGGATTAAATAGCTTAAATGATGACAAAATTAAAGAAATAAATGAAAATTTCTTAGTTAACAGCTTTGATGAATTCTTAGATAGATTTTCACCTGTAGTGTATTCATTTTATAATGCAACAAATCAAAAGGTAATCTACACATTAAAGAAACCAGAAAACTTTCCAAGTGAGTTAATAACAGAAATTCCAATTAATAAATCTAACGATTTTTTAAAGATGTTATTTACTTTAATTGATACTAAAAGAGCACAAGGAATTGCAAATGTAGACTTTAAATTTGAAAATTTACTAGATATGATATCACCTAAAAAAGTAATGGATGATATAAGGCAGACTAGAAAGGAAATTCAGTATACATATGGTAAATATGATGCCTTAGATGATGAAGATCCAAGTAAGCTGGATTTTGGGGACAAGCTTAACGTAATGTTTGAGGAAGCAAGTGCAAATTATAACAATATAATGGCAATGCTGCCACTTGCAATTGAAGATATAAAAACAAGACTGCTTCTTGGTGGAGGCGATAATAATAGCTCTAATGAACCATTTCAGCTTGGGGTTTTGAGCATGGGAGAAAATGGAGAGCTAAAAGTTTTAGAGGCTCCAAAGGTAGAGGAAACTTCATTAGTAGCAATAGATGATAAAGCTAATCTTGGATTGATTGAAGCTTTTGAAGAAGATTATGAGGAAGTCAATGAGACAAAATCTGATTATGTAAAGAGTTTAGTTGTAAGAACCTTCTGTCCACTTTCATCAACAATGGAAAGTTCTGTGGATACAGAGCTAGAAGTGAGTAACTACAATACTTACTTAGAATTTTACAAAAGTTCAAAAGATGATTTCATAAAGACAGTAAAGCCTCTAATAGAAAAAATATTAGGAGTTAAGATGTTCTTTGATCAATATAAAACAAAGAGCAAAGGAATGAAGCCAAGCTTATTAGTTACTAATACAAAGCTTTCAAGATTAGTGAATGCTCAAAATTTACCAAGGTTAAACACATTTTTAAGTTCAGTGAATGATAAAAATGATTTTGATAATACAATCTGGTTTGGAATTGTTCCATCAATTGAACTTGAAGCACAAGCTAAAAATAGAGTTAAGAGAGAGAGATTTAAAGCTAATAAACAGGTAGAAAAGACAGATTCAAATTCTATGGAAGATTTAGCAATGCTGTTAGACGCAGTGCAAAAGTATCGCATACAAGTTTTATTTAGTTTTGAACCAAGAGAAGATACAACTTTTAATCATGTAGCAACTGCTGGAATTGATAAATTTATGGATAAATGTGAGCCTTTAATGAACAATTCATATAGTGAATTTGCAATTCCATGTGTTCCTAATTTTACAGTTATTCCGAAGGAAAAATCAGGAGTTGTTTTAGATAAACGAATGGTGCTTACAGATAATGGAGCAGTAGAATTATCCAAAGAGAAAGAAGATATCCTGAAGCTTTGGATAGAAGGAGTTTATATTGGAAGTTCATATATAGCAGCTGGTATTGTAGCAGCATACCAATGTCCAGAATATTTGAAAGAAAACTTTAAAGATGTTTATAGCGAATATCCAGGAGTTAGATTTGATATAGAAGCAGGATCAAATGCTTTACAGATTACAACAACATTAGCAAAAGAAATATCTGGATTTACAAATGAAATTAAAAATTCTATAAATAGGAGAAACTTTGGATTTGTCTTTTCATCAGAAAATGCAAAAATTCAAGGTAAAGATATAAAGCAGATAACAGTATATAAAGCTAGAAGTCTGCAGACTAATGAAAATGATTTTGAATCAATCTATAAGACATTAGTAACAACATATATAGAGAGAATGTTAAGATTCTATACTAATGATTTTAAAGAAGATAATATTATAAAATTCTTTAGTAATAATCCAACAAGTGTTAAGAGCAAATGGATGGCTCATAAAGAATATACAAATGCCATCGTACGAGATGGTGATGATATTAACTTCGTAATAAATGAAAAGAATGGAACATGTAATATTGATCTAGTATTTAACGGTAATGTTAAAAACTTAGAAGTAGAAATTACACGTAATGATGCACGTAGTATAAGCTAATTACAATAGATTCTAAAAATCTATTTTAATTATAAATAAAAAAGTAAAGGGAGGACAAAAAATGGGATTTAAAGTAAAAGTTGAGGGCGCAGAAACTATTGATTTAGACATCGAAAGTGTTGAAACTGTAGAATTTAAAACAGATACTCCAGATGATTCTAACGCACGTTCAACAGATTTAGGAACAACATTAGTAATTGCTGGTAAAATTTTAACACCAGTAGGTGGAGAGGCAGCAGATAGCACAATTAAGCTAGCACAATGGTCATTAGTGCCAGCAGAAAAGGCTGATTGTTATAGAAAAATAACTATAGATGTTATTTCAGCTTCTCAAGTAGTAAGACAATTTACTTTACCTAATGCATTCGTAGTTAACTATGAAGAAGAGTATGGTGATACAGAAGGTGTAGGTACATTTAAGTTGTATGCTAAACAAAAGAAGGATAAAATTGCCGGAGTTAAATTTGAAGGCGGCTTTGCTGAGTAAAAATTAAAATAAGGAGGAAACATAAAAATGGGATTTAAAGTAAAAATTGAAGGTGCAGAAACTATAGATCTTAGTATAGAAAGTGTTGAAACTGTAAAACTTACTACAGATACTCCAGAAGATTCAAATGCAAGATCAAAGGATGTAGGAAGTACAATGGTTATTACAGGTAAGATACTAACAGCAGTAGATGGAGATCCATTTGATAGTACAAGTAAAATGGGTATATGGTCATTAGTACCAGCAGAAAAAGCAGACTGCTATAGAAAAGTGACTGTAGAAGTAATTTCAGCAGATCAAGTTATAAGAAAAATAACTTATCCAAATGCATTTGTGGTAGACTACAAAGAAAATTTTGGAGATACTGAAGGAATAGGTACTTTTGAACTTGTCGTAAGACAAAAGAAAGACAAGCTAAGCACAGTTACAGTAGAAGGCGGATACAGCGCTTAGTAATTCCTAGACTTATGTGGGTAACATGCCGGAATAAGTAACATATTTATGTTACTTATTTCTGGTATAGATACCCACATAAATTTTCATAAATATTAATACTAAATTTATGTGGCAAATGATTTAAAGAAATGTTATAAGAAATTCCATCGTTAACTATAAATTGTGGAATATTAACTGTAAATTGTTAATTATAAACTTTAAACTGATAAAGTTGGGGGTAAGATGAAAGATTATTATAAGATATTAAATATATCCATGAAAGCAACCAATGATGAGATAAAAAAGGCTTTTAGAAGCTTAGCAAAAAAATACCATCCAGATAGGAATAAAGACGATAAAGATGCATTAAGAAAATTTCAAGAAGTGAACGAGGCTTATGAAGTTTTGAGTAATGAAACTTCAAGAAAAAAATATGATGACGAAAGATCAAAATTTAATCGAAAAAATAATAAAGATACAAATAAAGAAAATAACAATAATAGTAGAAATGATAAAAAATATCAAGCTAAAGGTGAAAATATAGAGAACTTAAATAAATATTTTGAAAGTTTTTTTGGATTCAATGCAAATACTAATGATATAAATAAAGATAAATTAAAGAATGAAAAAAATCCAATAGATACAAGTAAAATGTTTGAGAGCTTTTTTAATATAAAGTAATATGCCAATATACAGGCATATCTAGTGCATTAATTATTATATGTACTGAATGGAGTGATTACTTTGAATGAAGAAAATAATCTAAATTATGATAGCAGATTGTTAATGAGTCTGCAGTTAATAAATGTATTTATAGGAGTCATAATTACACTTATATGTGTAGTTGCCTACATTACAATAGAATCAATTTATATAAGAGGAATAATCATAGCAGCAGTAATATGTTTAGGTGCAGCAGGTTTTATTAAATTTTACAAAAGACTTAATAAAGAAGAAATAATTGAGGATAAAAGCAATATAAGCAGAATTGAGCTGGTTAATGAAGAAAATGAAATAATAAAGGCCTGGGATATAGGAGAAAGAGTGTCATTTATTATTGGCAAAAATGGACGAGATAATAACGTACTAGTAGATTTAAGCTGTTCAATATATTCAGAATTTATTGAAGATAATCATGCAGTTTTAAATTTTGCAGCAGGAAAGTGGTATGTAGAAGATTTGTCAGAAGAAAGTGGGATAAGCATACAAAAGGCTGACGATGACATAAAATATGGAATTATAAAAGATGCTCCTTGTGAATTAAAAAAAGGAGATATTTTATTTATTTACAAAGTAAAATTATTGCTTAAATAGTTAAGTAAGAAAAGCATATGGTTTTTATCATGAGCTGTATTGATTTGAGAATGGAGTGATAATAATGGGACTTATTAGATGTCCAAATGGACATATGTTTAGTGAAAGGCGTTATGGAAGTATATGTCCATACTGCAATATTGATACTTCAAAAAAAGAAAAACAAGAACCAGTACAAGAACAAATGGATATAGAAACTAATCTTTTATATCAGGAAGTTGACCCAGTATGTGGATGGCTTGTATGCATTCAAGGGACAAGGGTTGGTAAGGACTATAAAGTAAAGAGTGGAAAAAACTTTATAGGCAGAGCAGATGATATGGATATTCAAATAATAGGGGATAACGAAATTGCTGCAAGAAATCATGCAATAATCGTATATGATCCAAAGAAAAAGAACAATGTATTATTGCCAGGAGACTCTTCTGGGATTGCCTATCTAAATGGGGAACCTGCTTATATGCCGTCAGAATTATCCGCCTACGATGTAATTGAACTAGGAAAGAGTAAATTTCTGTTTGTACCATTTTGTGGAGAACACTTTGAATGGCAAGATAATGCAAAAGAATAGGTATGAGATACATGCTAAAGGTTAATTATTATGAAAATTTTAAACTTATTCTTTTACTCTTAGGCATATTAATACTTTTATTAGCAATAAGAAGTCTTTTATTAAAAAAGATGTATAGAAGAAATTTAGAAATAGCAAAAGAAGTAAGTATTGGATATGAAGAAATTCAAGAAGATTATGTAGATGCTATAAATACTTCTAATGGAACCGTGGTAGTTTTAGCCGATGGCTTAGGGAAGAATGAAGCAGGAAGAATTTCAAGTCTTACGGCAGTTAAAACAATAATAAAAATGTTTATAGAGGAAGGCAGCAGAGAAAAGTTAACTTATTTCTTTACTAAAGCCTTTAATAAGGCAAATCATGAAATTATAAATAGGGTTGAAAAAGATAAGGGCGGAGCAAGCGTAATAAGTGTAATAATAAATAAAAATTTATTATCCTATGCTTTAGTAGGAGATGCAATGGTTGCAGTCTTTAGAAATAAAGAGCTTGTCAGATTAAGTGAAGGACATTCTATAAGTGAGGTAGCTAAAAAAGAATACTATAATGGTAAAATTCAAAAAAAGGAAGCTATATATGCTTTGAAGGACAAGAAACTTTTATATTATGTGGGACAAGAAATTTTTAAAAATATAGAGATTTCTGAGCCGCCAATTGAGCTTTATAAGAATGACATAATTTTACTTATGAGTAGAGGTATATATGAAGGCTTAAGATGGGTAGAATTCGAAGAAATTTTAAGTAATAAAAAAGCAAAGCTAAGTGAACTTTGCACTGAAATAATTGAAAGAGTTAAGAATAACGATAAAGACAATTGTAATGGAAGCATTATACTTATGAAATACAACGGAAAAAATAGAAACTGTTAATGAAAAATAAATATAACTAATAAAGCTAAGTTAGGGTGAATAAAATGAGGAAGCTAAACTCAAAATTTAATACAAGTTTCATATCAGAAGAAGGAACTTATCTGCAAAATAAGGATTATTTTGCTTTTGTTGAATTAGATAATTATGCATGTTATGTAATAGCTGATGGAATAGATAAAGATAAGGAATTAGAAAGTGCAAAAATAGCAGTAACAAATTTCATAAAGAATTTTACAGCAAAACCTACTATGAACAGATTCATTTTAAGGAAATACTTAAAAAATGTAAATGATGAACTTATAAAAAGCAGCAGAAATGTCAGGTTAAAGGCATCAATGACAGTGGTTGTAACTAACTATAGCAAATTAGTTTATTCAGTTATAGGAAATACAAGATTTTATTATTTTAGAGATGGATATCTAAAGCAGAGAAGTAAGGATCAATCTTTAGCACAACAATTAGCAGATGATGAAATGATTCCTCTAGATGCAATGGCAAAGCATACTGAGAGGAATAACCTTTCTGCATATTTAGGAAAAAGTGATTTTAAAAGGCCATATATGTCAAAGAAAATAAAGCTCTTCGATGGGGATGTGTTTGGACTTTTAACAAAGGGAATATGGGAAAATTGTGATCCTAAAGAAATAGAAGATTCTTTAGAAGGTGCAAAAGAGCCTAAAGAAGTAATTGATAATGTTGAAGATATGATTTTATCAAGACAGGGAAAAGAAATAGAAAACTATACTTTAGCTATGACTTTTGTAGAAAAAGCATATCTAGACCCAAAGAGAAGCAAAAAAATAAAAATAGCCATAATAGTTTCAATACTCTTACTCTTAATCATAGCAATAGGAGTAGGGGCATTTATGATATATAAACATAAGAAGGCTGATGACATTGCTGTAATGAATAAAGATAAACAGGATGCAGAAGAATACATTCAAGATGACAATATGGAAAAAGCTAATGCATCATATAAGAGTGCTCTAGATATAGCAGAAAAGTACAAGCTTCCTGATGACGAAAAAACTTTAGATGCTGATTATAAATACACAGGAATAATACTTGATGGGGATAAAGCTTTAGATGATAAAAAATATGATGATGCCTTAGATAAATATACCCTGGCCTTAGAAAAGGCAGGAGACTCAGAAGATGCAGCAAGGGATTATATATTAAATAAAATAGATACAGCAAAACAATGCATCAAGATTTCAGACTTATTAACCTTAGCAGATAAACAATTTGATGATGGAGATTTAGACGGTGCTCTTCAAAATTACTTAGATGCCAAAGATTTGGCTTTGGATTCTAATTTAAAAGATGAAAAGAAAGAAGCTATGGATAAAATCCAAAAGATTTATGATCAAAAAGCAGCAGATGCAAAGCAGCAAAAGGCTGATGCAGATAAAGCAGCAGCAGATCAAAAGCAGGCAGATGATGATGCAGCAAAAAAGGCAGCAGATGATAAGAAGGCAGCAGATGATAGTGAGGCTAAAGCCATAGATTTAAGAAAAAATGGAGATTTAAAATATACAGCTGGTGATTATGTAAGTGCAAAGATGTATTATGAATTAGCTAAGGAAGCCTTTGAAACAGCAAAGGATAACAGCTTAGCTGATGAATTAGTAGATAAAATAGCGCTTATGGATAAAAAAATCAGTGAAACCTCAGATAAAAAAAGTGCAGCCGATCAATATAAGGCAGAAGCTGATAAAAAATATGCAGCAGGTGATAATACATCAGCAAAAGTATTATATGGTTTAGCTAAGGATGCCTATACAAGTATAGGAGATACCGATGATGTATCACAAGTAACTGAAAAATTAAAAGCTATAGATCAGGCTTCAACGGCAGCTTCGGGTTCAAATCAAGCTCAAACTGCAACAAAATAAATAATTAAATGCAGGTGAAAAAATGGATGAGAGAATTTATGAGAAGTTAAATGATATAAAAGATTTAAAGGATAGAGTCTTATTAAAAAAAATAATGAGCAGCGTATTTGAAGCTCTGGAAGAACATTCAAAGGATAGACTTAATGCTATAGAAAAAAGAGTATTTAATGAAGTTCCTTATATAAAAGAAAAGTATAATATATATTCAACAATAGTTAAAAGGGATAAGTTAGATGCAACTGATGATTTCTTATATCCAATGATAACTGAAGATGTAGAAGAAAAGACCTATGATGCTGCGGAGATTTTAGATGCACTTGAAAATAACGAAACTAAAAATATTTTTAAGGTTTTTCTTAAATCTGATTATTTAATATTTAAAGAATTTATAGAGAAGAATTTTAATATAAAGGGCCGTATAACAACAAACAAGAAGATTTATGAAGCTGATTTTAAAATAATAGAAAACAGGCAATATATTAATAAAATAAGCAAGCTATATAAAAGCTTTATAAAGAATAATATTCCTTGGACTACGTTAAATAATCCATATATTTATAAATTTGCAGATGTAGTTTTAACAAGAGTAGAAGGCAATATTAATAAGGATGAAAATATAAGTTCTATTGAAGTTGACTTTGGAGAATATGCTAAATTCATAGAATATAATATGGTGCCACTCTGGAACATAAAGGAACTCAGCTTAAAGTGTGAAGGCTTTCCAGTGCCATGTATAGATAAAGTAAGTCATGAACATGAGATTTCTATTGTAAAGGAAGGAACAAAAAACGGGTACCTAGTAGATGAAGAAAATGATTATTTTAATTATGTTACCTTTACAAAGGAAGCTGTAATAATATGTGCAAATGCAGACAAGCCAGTTAATTGGAGAGTTTTATGCGTTGTGGATTCACATAAAAATAAGAATAAGAAATACAAGTACGAGCTTATGACTAATGAAGTAAAAGTAAGCTTTACAAATAAATTAGCTTTTGAAAAGCCTTATACAATAAAAACTAAAACAGAACTCGCAAGACTCATAAATTCGTATAAGGTTTCTAAAGATTTAGTTTTTAATGAGGTTAAGCTTATAGAAAATTATCCAGAGGAATCAAAACAAACCTATGAGGTAAATGATTTTATAATAGATGAAATAAGAGAAGAAAATATAAAGAAATTTCTTGTTTTATATTTTGAACCGGTAAACAAAGAAAATTATTTAAACAAGGATATTCTAAGTTTCCTAGTATCAGAAATTCAATTGCTTTATCCAGAATATAAGTGTGAAGGAAGATTAATATGAATTATATTTGGGAGATGCTGTTAAAGGCAGATAAGCAAAATATAAAAAGAGAAGATGTAAAGTTTGTACATGCAAAAATGAGCAGTCCTTATATGGAAATTTCTCTTAACGACCTTAATTTAACTTCACTTCCAGAAGATAATGTAATAGAAGTAAATGAATATTATAGATTTTATGAGATTTTTAAAGATTTATTTAATATTAATATAGAAGAAAGCCAAGAACTCAGAGAGGTTCTCTTAGATATATTGCTACATTATTTAGGGGAATTAGACTTAAAAATGGGATTATGCAAAACAGAATTTTATAAAAAATTCTTGTTTAAGGATATTTTAAATTCAGTATTTGGAGAAAAACTTGCAAAAGATATACTATGTTTTGAAAAAGAAGAATTAGATGTTTTATTAAATGGTTTTATCACTATATATAGAGCTGGAATCTCTCTTCAATTATTTAAAGAAGTCTTAAGAAAAATTTTTGTAAATAGTGTGATTTATATAAGTAAGGAAAGACCTAAAGATGTCTATATTTACTTAGATGAATATCAAGAGAAGAAACTTGAAACTAAAATTAATGTTATAGTTGAAACTTTTTTACCTATAAACATGAAGCCGCTGATATTTTGGGACAAGCATTTTGGAATTATAGGATTAGAGAATACTATGAAGATAAATGAAATAGTTATGATTGAGTAATACCTTTGATTTTAGTATTAATTAAAATGCCAGAAAAGCATTTGTAAATGGGAGGACAAGATGAGTTTATATTCATACAAGCTACATAAGGTGAATGAAGAGGAAAATAAAAAGAATAAGTATAAAGAAAAAGACTTAAGACTTATGAATACTTTTCAGCTAAGAGAAATATGTAACAAAGAAAAACTCGTTAAGAGCATAATAAATCCTCTTGATAAAGAAGAATTAATAAGGCTCATAATGAAGTATAGAGGGGAAAAAGAAAGTAAACTAATAAATAGTTACTTAGTTGGTGGGATCGAAAGAATAGAAAGGCTTTTAGAGAGAAGCAAAAAAGAAATAGTTACAAATAATGATATAGACTATCCAGGGAAAATTACACTTTATGAAAATTTAGCCCTCGATATTTATGATAATTATGTTTTAAAGAGCAAGGAAAAAATAGAAGAAGGAAATGTACTTTTAGTTGATAATCACTATAAAATCTGCACTGTATTTAATGTGAAAAAAATAGTACAGAATAATGAGGAAAAGTACTTCTTAACAAAGGGTGAAACAGTAGAAGCAAAGGAAGTAGAAAGCAGGAACTATAGTCTTCTATTCTTTTCAGAAAAAACTTCAGAGCTTCTTTATGACACCTATGAAGGTGATACTATCGAAGTAGATTATTCAATTAAATTTACAGCTTTACCAATACTACAATTTGAAGTAAAGGAATTGAAAGAGATAAAAATGCCGCTGGCTATTGATTTTGGTACGTCAAATACAACAGCTGGTATTTATATAGATAAAGAAATATTTCCAGGATTAAATGAAAACTTAATCGAAAGTCGTGAATACTCAGATTATGAAGAGGACAAAGTAAAATTTGTAAAAATAATCAATGAAACTAAAAAGGATATGGAAATAACTCCTCTTATACCGAGTATTGTAGGAGTTAAAAATATAAAAGAAGATGAGATAGAATATGTCTTTGGATATGATGCTATTATTGAATCGAGAAGAAGATATATAGATGATGGTATGAGCTTATTTTATGACATAAAAAGATGGATAAGTGATTTTGAAAAAGAAGAAAAAGTAATTGATATAAAAGAAAAAACTACTTTTATAAAAAGAAAGGATATCATAAAAGCTTATTTAAATTACATTATATCTTTAGCACAGCAGAGATTTAAATGTAAATTTAAGAATATTTATATATCCTGTCCATCAAAGCAAAAATATAAATTTCATACTTTATTTAAGGATATCTTAAGGGATTATACAGTTGAAAATGCAAATATATTAGAAGAAAGTGTTGCTGTACTTTATAACACCATATCTGAATTAATAGAAAAGAAGAAATATGTCCAAGGTGAGTGGTATAAAGCGCTTATTATAGACTGCGGTGGAGGAACTACGGATCTTTCAGGCTGCAGCTTCAGCATAACCAACAGCAGGGTGGCTTATAAGCTGGATATAGAAACCTCCTATGAGAATGGTGATACAGATTTTGGAGGAAATAATTTAACCTTTAGAATTCTTCAGTTTATAAAAATATTAATGGCAAATGCTTTAATAGGTGGAGAAGACGGCATAAAAAAAGCTATAATAGATGAATTTAAAATAGATGTATTTAGATTTGTAGATAAGAACGGAATAAATGAATTATATGAAACCTTAAATGAAGAATATGAGAGAGCGGAAGTTATAATTCCAACAAAATTTCAATTATATGAAACAAGAAGTAAGGAAGATTACTGCAAGGTTAGAAACAATTATTATTTCTTATTTGATTTAGCAGAAGAAGTTAAAAAAATATTCTTTGCAAATCCTGAGCTTTTGGAGGTAAAACTAACGCCAAATGATGAAAAATTAAAGGGTGAAAATATAATTAACTTTGATAAATGGAAACTTTCATACATGAATAAAGGCAGCCTGCAGGTAGTTAAGGAAGCGCCAAGTCTTTCACTTAGCATATATGAGATAACTACCTTAATAAAGGGCGATGTTTATAACATAATAAAGAAGTTCTTAGAAAAATTATATGAAAATGATGAGTTATATGACTATTCCATTATTAAATTAACTGGACAATCCTGTAAGGTGGATATATTTAGAGATGCTTTAAAAGAATTTATACCAGGCAGAATAATTGAAGTTAATAAAAGTAAAAAAGAGACTAAGGAAGAATACGAGTTAAAGCTGGCATGTCTTAAAGGTTCACTAAAATATCTATATGCAAGAAACTTTGGTTATGCAGATATAAATATAGAAAGCAAAACTCCAACCCTTCCATATGTTTTAACAGCCTATACTCATACAGGAGAACAAAAGACTTTAATTAAAGGCAGAGAAATAAATAAAGGCTTCATATCAAGATTTATGGATAGAATTCTTCTTAAATTATATCTAAAGGATAATAATGACAACGTAAAATACGAATACAATTATCAATTTAATGAAGAAGAATTAGAAAAGACAGATGCAAAGATAATTGGTCAGAGATATTCAAATATAAGCCAGCATGAAACAGATAATATAGAAAATAATGAAGTGAAATTTTTCGTATGGGAAGAAGAAGAACTATGGGGCTTTTATGTACTAGCCATCTTAAGAAAAGAAGAAGAACTATATATAGGAAAAGAAACCTTCTTCTACTTTGAAAATGACAAGTGGGAGAGAAACTTCTTCGATGGACTTAAGTAATTAAGTTCATGACGTAACAACGAAATAGCAATCATGATTTGTTCCAGTTGCTGTGAAGATTTTAATAGGTACTTCTAAGATTATAAGATGCACCCAAAATGCTTGCTTCAAAGGCAAGCTTTGAACAAGCACATTTGGAACAACTTATAATCAAGAAGTACAACTATCAAAATCTTCAATGCAACATTCCACAAAAGCATGATCACTATTTCTTGTTTAGTATGAACTTAATTAGATAGTGCTAAAGTCATTGGGAACTTTCAGATTTATATTAAGAAATTTTGATATATATATGGAAAAGAATGAGTATTCTGAAGAATATTTATTCTTGAGAATATTAGAATATATATTCTTCAGAATTTACTTGTAAAATGCGAACTGAGAGGGTTTGAGGAAAAGGAGGGAGAAAGGTGTTTGAAAATAGATATCCACTTTTTAATAGTGGACGGCTTTTGAAGATTGAAATGCTTGAGGAGCTTAGGGATTTTCCGAGGGAGTTTTTTGATGCACAGTTTAAGGGATATTCTGATGGGATAATTTCTGGATGTGATTTAGAGGTTTTTGATAATTACATAAAAATATCAAAGGGAATAATGAAGTACCATGATGTAATTTACATTTTGCAGGAAGATAATCAACTTGAATACACCTGTAATAATAAGCTTACGATTTTAAAAGTAAAATTCTTGCCTGAAATACAGGATAGCGACTTTAAAATAAACTCTACAGAAATAAGCTTAGCAGAAGAATTAAATCTTGAAGAAAGTGAAATTGAAATATGCAGATTTAAGTTAAGAAATGGTGCAAAGCTTAGAAGTAATCATACAGGCTTTATAGATTTGGGTACGGAATACGATACTGTAAATACAATACATGCACCATATGCAGCTTATGGAGATAGCAGTTTAAATCCTGAGATTTTAAGAAGATTTGGAAGAGAACTGTTAGAATGCAATTTAAATGAGCCTTGGGATATTTCCTTTGCTATGATGTGTGTTCAAAGTAAAGATGCTATTCAAAAGGAAGTAATACAGAGTTATTTAGTTTATAAGTTAAATATTGAGATGGGATATTACAGCAATATAGATCTATATTATTATCTTTCAGACGTATTAAAAAGTGCAAAAGATGGTATGGGAAGTCATGGACGCAGAGGGAATGGAAGATTTAAGAAGATACTTATAGATTAAAAGTAAGAAGGGGAAGTTCAGTGGATAATGAGAAAGCATTGAAACATATAAGAAATACGTATAGTTTAGCAATATTATCAGGAGTTATAACACTGATTTTAACAATATTATCAACTTTAGGAATTTGGGATTTAGGTTTAGATTTATTTGAGTTAATGGAGGTAGTACTAGTATTTGGGCTAGCTTTCGGGATAAATAAAAAAAGCAGAGTATGTGCAATTATATTATTTACTTACTACATTATAAATAAGGCTATTATTATATTTGGTAATGGAAGAATAGGAGGTTTAGGAGGTTTAGTAATAATGTTTATTTTTATAATAGGTTATTTTCAAGGTATAAGAGGAACTATACATTATCATAAAAACTTAAAATTAGAAGAAATGAATAATGAAACTTTTGATAAAAATTTGAATGTATAAAAGTTATAAGTGAAATTAAAGGAGGAGAGGATATATGGCAGAATGGGTTGACGAGAAAATTTTGGATTTCATAAATGCAGTAGAAGCCAAAGAAGCAAGAAAAGATATTAAAGATAAGCCAATTAAAATTGGGAACAGGTATTATGAATTTGAAGAAACAGACTTTTTTGAAGGAAAGCTAAAGATGTACATCCCAAAGGATTTTGAGGACATGCAGGAGGAAGCAAAAACACTAAATTATCCACGAGAAGATGGTCCTGACATAATAAAATGCGATGAAAAAGGAGATACTCGTATAACTTTTAAAATTATTGATAAGTCATTAGATGAAGGAAGTGTTGAGAAAGTAAAAGATAAAATAAAAGAGGGAGCGAAGAATTCTAATCCCATAAATGTCTTTTATGAAGATGGTGTAATAGAAGTTGATTCTAAAAATATAGGCTTTTTTGAATTTAAAAGCTATACGATAGATGAGCCTATATGCAATTTAATGTTTCTTCTTGAATTTGAAGGTAAAGCACTAATAGGGACATTTATGTGTCCATATGCTAGATATGGAGAATGGAGAGACACTGCTTTTCAAGTTATTAAAACTATAAAAGTAATAAAAGAAGATAAAGGAGAGGAAAATTAATGAGTGAAGAATATGTATATGGTCAAGGGGATATTATAGTTGAACCTTATAAATTTCAAAAGTTAACGAAGCTTAAAATAATTAATGAATTAAACGAACATTCAAAACTTAGGCTTAGTGGAATTATAAGTGATGAAAATGCAGATAACTACGTTGAAAATGCAGAAGCAGAGGAAACTATTAATGTATCACTAAAAGATGATGAGGGAAATACAACAGTTTTATTTAATGGATATGTAACTAAGATCGGCATAAAAGCTCAAAATGACGTAAGAACCTTAGAGGTGGAAGCGTTAAGTAAGACTTTTTTAATGGACATAAGAAAAGTCAGCGGCTCATACCAAGATACAAAGCTTACTTATGGTGATATTTTTAAGCAGAAAAATACAAGCTATGATGATTTGGTAATGGTAGATAACATCACTAATGGAACTAAAATAGATGGACTAATAGTTCAATATAAGGAAACTGATTGGGAATTCTTAAAGAGAATAGCATCTTATTTCAATGTTGCACTGGTGCCAGAATGCAGAATGACAGGAATAAAGTATTCCATAGGCGGAGCAGGAGAAAGTGTGGTTTATGATATTGACGAATTTAACTATTCCATAGAAAAAGGCTTGCAGGAATATAATAAGAAAACAGCTAATGAAGCTTATGAAATAAATGATTTAAACTTAGTAAGTTATGAAATAACAACTAATAAGTTAATGAAGTTATATAACAAAGTTAATTTTAAAGGTAGAACTCTTTTAGTATATAGAGATGAAACAGAGCTTGAAGGTGGAGTAATCACGAGCAAATACATATTAAGAGATGAAAATGGAATGAAGGTAAATAGAGTATATAACGACAAAATGGTAGGTCTCTCACTTCAAGGAAGAGTTTTAGATACTCAAAAGGATAAGGTTAAAGTTTCACTAGAAATAGATGGAAGCCCAACAGATAAAAATTCTGCAAGATGGTTTGAGTTTTCAACTATATTTTCACAGCCAGATGGGACAGGCTGGTATTGTATGCCTGAAGTTGAAGATGTAGTTAGATTATATTTCCCGGACAATGAAGAAAAACATGCATATGTAATAAGCTCAATGCATTATGACGGAATTGATGATAGTAAACGAAGCGATCCATCTGTAAAGAGCATAAGCACAAAGTATGGAAAAGAAATTGTTATGAGTCCAGGTTCCGTTGAAATAATAGGAAATGGAAGTCTTCTTATGAGAATGACTGATGACGGTGGCATAGAAGTAAATAGTAATAAAAAAATAATACTAGATGCTAAAGATGACATAGAAATAAATGGCGGAGCTAAGGTGCAGATTAAAGGTCATAAAGGAATTAGTTTAACTCAATCAGGTGCAAGCATGATAATAAAAGATGATGTAACAATGAGCGGAGGAAAAGTGAACGTTCAAGAGTAAAGAACTTCACAGGTGCTAAAGCGATGATAATAAGAGCTGATAAAAATCAGGTATTAAAAGAATTTAAGGAAAAATATCTAGAGAATAGATATAAGAAAGAATTAAAAAATATTCTGGGAAATTATAATGAGCATAAAGACAGTATAAAAGAAGAGTTAACTTCAAAATTTGATTCTGTATGTAAAAAAGCTATTTTATTTCAAGAAAAAGATTTAAAGGAAGAAATAAAGTATATTTATTTTTCAATGCTTAGAACCAACCTTCTTGAAGATAAGGGTGAATGGAGAATAGATATATATGATGAAAAGTGGTTTTTAGATAAAGAAGAATGTTCAATAAATATAGATTTAAACTTTATTTATGAACCTCTTTTTAAGCATATGAAAGAGCTTTCAGAAAAGAAAAGAGAATACTTAAGAACCATTAAGGAAAAGGATATAGAAGCCATAAAGCTTAAAGAAGCAAATAAATATAACAACGTAGCCTTAAACATAATCAGAGGAATACTTAAAAGCTTTTTAGAATGTGCTTCATATAAAGAAATGAAAAAGAAAGAAGATATAGTCATTATGGCAGGTGAATATATGGATGCTGCAATTCAAATAAATGATAAAAAATCATAACTGAATTTTATCAGAAAGGAAAAAACATGGATTATTTTTTATTAAAGCAGGATGAAGAATATACAAATGCGCCAGTGCTAATGGATGTGTTTAGTAAATTAGATGTTAGAAATATAAATTTATTAAATGCTCATAAGATTGAGGATATTATTATATTTAATGTTAAATGTCATGAGGAAACAGAGTTTTTAGACATTTTAGATAAAAATTTATTCTTGATATCAGAAGAAATGAAGAAAATAATTGAAAAGTATGATTCAGGAATTCTGTTTAAAACTGTTCCGCTTATAGATTTGCAGTATAAGAAACAAGGCAACTATTATATGCCGATATTTGAAGAGCTAGAGTGTTTAAGTGAAAAAGCAGAATTAAATTTAAATAAGACGGTAGTAAAAAAAATTATATTAGACAAAGAGAAAATTAAGAATAAGAAGATTTTTAAAATAAAGGAAAGTGAAAAAACTCTTGTAGTAGTAAGATTAGAGGTTGCAGAAAGTCTGCTTAGAAGAGAATTTAAGGGAATGAGTCTAAAAAGATTAGAAGTTTATGATAATGCATAATCAAAATAGGAGATGATAAAGTTGGAAATTGGTACAGCCTATGTAGTCAGAGGAGCACAGATGATATGTAATAAGGGAAATGAGATAAAAAGAATAAATCTGCCTGTAAGTCATGGAGCTTATTCAAATGGAAATCCAATAATGAATGAAAATGATAACATAATAGGTTCAAATATAGGAACTTTTGGAATATGCAGAGGAAGCTGCCCTTCAAATGGCAGTGATGAAAGGACAAAAAAGTGTCAGATTATGATATTGAATAAGTGGATGAATACTAAGGAAGATACCTTAATTGAAGGAGCACCAGCATTAACTACAGCTTCAGTTTTAATATGTGCCTATGGAGGCGTAATAGGGTTTATTACAGATGGTCAGGAATAAAAACTTAAGAGATTAAAGGGAGGGAAATAGATGGGAGAGATTCATAAACTAAGGGTAAAGTCACCATATAAGTTAATGAAAATAGTAGATATAAAAATTGAAAATAAGCCTAATGAGCATGGTTATCTATACTTAAAGTGTTTAATAGATGAAAGTATAAATTTTGATTCTGCTATAAAAGCTTCCACAGAAGATGAAATATGTGTTTATGAGGAAACAGAAAATACAAAGGATGAAGAAACAGTTGATATAAACGAAGTCGATGAAAATAGCAGCACAAGATTATTTAATGGAATAGTTCAAAGTGTTAAAACAACAAATATAAATTCTATTTATTATTTAGAAATTCAAGCCTTAACTTCAAGTTCAAAACTAGACATAAAGAAAAATAGCAGATCATTTCAAAATGTTAATATGACCTATGATGCTCTTATAGGTGAAATATTAGAAGATTATTCAGGTTTCTCCTTTAGTCAGAATGTAGGAAAAGGAGAAAAAATTAATAAGCCATTATTTCAATATCAAGAAACAGACTGGGAGTTTTTAAAGAGAATTATCAGTGAATTAAATTCAGAACTATACTGTAATATAATAAATTTAAACTGCATGTTTAATTTTGGAATTTCTCATGATCAGAGCTATGAATTAGACGATAATATAGATTATGATGTCTATAAAGATATTAAGAGCTTTCATGAAGCAGGTGGAAGTAATGCAGGCTATGATGATACAGATTTCTTCTATTATGAAATAGAGAAAAAAGATATCTTTGAAATAGGCTCAAAAATTAATTATAAGCAAAAGAATTTATATGTCAGAGAATATGAAGCTTATAGAGATAAAGAAGAAATCTTTTATAAGTACAAGCTATGCAGAAAAGATGGAGTATGGCAAAAGATAATTTACAATAAACTTCTAAAAGGAGCAACTTTAGAAGGTAAAGTCATCGCAACGCAAAAGGAGCAGGTAAAGCTTCATTTAAGCATAGATGAAAATCAAGATGAAGGTACAGCCTATTGGTTTGATTATGCACCACCATCAGTAAACATAATGTATTCAATGCCATTAGAAGGAGAAAGTGCAAGGCTTTATTTTCCAAATGAAGAAACCGAGACTCCAATAGTTATAGGCTGCGTAAGGAAAAATGGAGATACCTGCACACAAACCTCAGAGCCAGCCAATAGATATTTTCAGACTGAAAGCGGAAATGAGATAGCAATGCTTCCAGAGGAATTAAGTATAAAAGCTGGAAGCAGAAAAAATATGAGTATAAGCTTTGATGACAAAAAAGGAGTTCATATCAAAAGTCCAAAGAAATTGAAATTAAATGCAGATGGAGAAATAACAATCAAAACACAAAAAAGAGTAAAAATAAAAGCTCAAAGCCAGATATTGCTGATGAAGAGAAATAACTCACATAAAGTTTCAATAGAAGGTGATTTCTATATAAAAGGAAATAATGTAATAATGGATGGAAGTAATAGAGAAGCTTATGCTCCTTTTGAAGAATGAGGGGAGGTATAGATAATATGAGCGAATGGGTAAAAGACAATGGAAGCTATTATTATTACTATTCTGATGGTACAATGGCTACAGGGTGGCAGGAGCTAGAGGGTTACTGGTACTATTTTTATAGCGATGGGTCAATGGCATGGGATACAATGGTTGAAGGATATTATGTTAATGATGATGGTCAATGGACAAAAGATGAAGGTTCGAGAAAAATAACAGATAATGATGGTAATGATTTTTGGTATTATGTGGGTCCTGAAGGAAAAGCGGTTACAGGATGGAACAAGATAGGAGATAACTTTCATTATTATAATTATCCTGGTGGATCTATGACATATGAAAATACAATTGATGGATTTCAGATAGATGAGGATGGGAACATAGTCAGCGGTACAGGATGGATACAAGATGAATACAGTGGAAATTGGTACTACTTTTCAGAAGGCTCAATGGCAACGGGCTGGATACAGGATGGTGATAATTGGTATTATCTTAATGCTGATGGGGAAATGGCAACTGGATGGAAGAATATAAATGGTGACTGGTATTATTTTCATTCAGATGGTACAATGGCAACAGGTTGGGTAAATGATGGTACTGGCTGGTATTACTTGTATGGTGATGGAAATGGATCTATGGCATGGGGAAAAACAGTTGATGGATATCTTTTAGATAATGGCGGTAAAATGGTTACAGGTACTGGCTGGAAGAGCTTAAATGGCGACTGGTATTATCTTAACAATGATAAGGAAGCAACAGGTTGGTTAAAAGATGGAGACAACTGGTACTATTTATATGGTGATAATGGATCTATGGCATGGGGAACAACAATTGATGGATATAATTTAGATGATACTGGTAAATGGATAACTGGCATAGGGTGGAAGCAAGATGGGGATGATTGGTATTATTTTGATGATAGTGGTAAAATACAGAAAGATAAATGGGTAGAATATAATGGAGACTATTATTGTTTAGGCGATGATGGTAAAATGATGAAATCAACATATATAAAAAATGCAAATGGTACTACAATATGTTTTGGTTCTGATGGTAAAGCTTTTATTGGAGATGATGGCATAGTAGTCGATGATACTGAGAATGCACTTTCTCATAATGCGCTTGTAGAAAAAATTAAAGAAGTAAATGAACTCTTTAAATTTGAATTTATTGTGTCTGGGCAAAATTTAGATAATCGTCCTGAAAATGCTGATGCATGTGATTTATATGTAACAGATGAGCAAGAGAAACTTGCAGATACAGCTGCTGGTATGTTAACGACAGAATTAGCTGGAACGGGTGTTGCAATTTTAGCTAATGGAGTACGGGCGGGTGGAACAATATATAATGATAGTTATGTTGCTGGAAGCGGAGCAGGAAATATAAAAAAGGTGTTGAATAATACTGAGGGGGTAAGTAATACTGGAATTAAAGCAGGAAAGAATTTTAAAGATCATTTTATAAGACATAAGGGACTTTTAGAAAAGGTTACTGGTAAAAAGTATCCTAAATATAAGACTGATGGACAAGAATTTTTGAATGATGTAGGAAAAATTATTGAAGATGGTACAGTTAAATATGTGGGGAAAGGAACTTTAAAAAAAGGACAACCTGCAGTAAATATATATCGTGGAAATGGTATAACTGTTGTTACAAAAGAAGATGGTGAATTTGTTACAATAATAGAATCAGGACAGGGATTAGACTTAGGAATTCAAATGATAGAATAATAAAGAAGAATAGGAGAAAGAAAATTATGATAGAATACTTTAAAAGAATAGTAAAGAATAATGATATTGAGGATATATATTTAACTGGGTTTGTTGATATTGAGGATGGAGTAGCACAGTTTTATCATGATTTGAGGTTTATGTACTTTGAAGTTAATTCTAAATATATAGAGTTTGAATCAATTAATCAATTTTCAAAACTTAGAATTAAAATAGTTGATTCTGTTGGACACAACTTTGAAATTGATGAAGATATGATGAAAGGTAAATCATCTGTTAGTGAAATTATTCTAAGAGATACGATGGCAAATGGTAATGACATAAATAATATTACGTTCTATAATTTAGAGGAGCAAGAAGAAGAGTTAATTTGTGATGCTATGGAGATAAAGTTAGTTAATGAACAAGTAATATTTTTAGACCCATCATATTATTTTGGTATTAATATAGGGGGAGATGAACAAAAACAAATATGGAAATTTAACCTTAAGGATAATGCAAAAGTAAACGAAACTTATATAAAAATTTCTGATAAATAGAAATATGAATATAGAATAATAGGCAATAAAAATGCTCCTGATAAAATTCAAAAGTATTTTTTCTTGAAATTTATAATAAAGTTTATATAAAATATAACTAAATAATTGGAATTAACTAATTATTTAAGAAGGCATTTAGAACTACGGAATTAAATAAATTAATAAGGTATTAAGAATAAAAATTGATTTATAAAAAAGAATGGGTGTCAGGCTAAAGGCCAACAGTATAACTGTTATGACATTACTGCTACAGAAGAATTGACTTCACCTATATGTATATTTTTAGGAAAGTAGCATCATTGCTAAACTAATATAAAAAGCATATCCCACATAGTCTCAATTTTAATTGAGACTATGTGGGATATATTACTTAAAGTATTGTTTTTGCTGCTGTGAAATGACTTTTGCAAAAGAAAAATTAATGAAATATTATAGTTATTTATTATTGACCTGTTGTAAAATGAAATTGAACTAATAAAAATATCCATAGTGGATTATTC
>NZ_LZZL01000074.1:0-29569 GCF_002006495.1 Clostridium sp. BL-8 | reverse complement strand
ATAACAAGTCCACTTGCAAGGCTATTTTGGACTCGTTATTTATTTTCATGTGCCTAATAAATTGATCTCATGAAAATAATTAGAAATATTTTAGGAAATGCGGTAAAATAATTAATATTATTAGTAAATTATATAGTATACAATCACATTGTTTGAAAAGGATATAAAATTGAAATGTAAGGAGTGGAGTTATATTAATATAAATTTTTTAGGTGGAGCCTTAGAAGTTGGAGGAAGTTCTATTTTAGTTAAAATTAATAATAAAAATATTTTACTTGATGCAGGAATAAGACAAAGTGCAAGTAAGGATAGTGTTCCTAATTTTAGAGCAATACAAAATTATGGAGGTTTAGATGCGATAATTATAAGCCATGCACATTTAGATCATATTGGATGTCTTCCTATTATAAGCAAAGAATATCCAGAAGCTAAAATATATATGAATAATATGACTAAAGATCTGGTAAGAGTTTTATTATATGACAGTTTGAAAATTATGAATAATAGAGATGCTGAAATTCCTTTATATGCAGAAGGTGATGTAGTAAGTACTTTAAACAGGATTTTTACAATAAATTATGAAGTGAAATTTCCTATATTTGAAGATATTCATATAACTTTCTATAATGCAGGTCATATAGCAGGGGCGAGTTGTGTTTATATTCAAAGTAAGGAAGGTGCTTTATTTTATTCGGGTGATTTTTCAGTGTTTTCTCAGAGAACCGTTGAAGGTACAAAGCTACCAAAGTTACGACCAGATGTGGCAATTTTAGAATCTACTTACGGAGATAAACTTCATTCTAATCGTGAAATTGAGGAGAAGGCTTTAATTGATATCGTAAATGAATGTTCAGAAAATAATGGGAAAATGATAATTCCAGCCTTTGCTTTAGGAAGAGCTCAGGAGGTTATATTAATATTAAAGGGTGCAATAAATAAAGGAAACTTAAGAAAAGTTAAGATATATGTAGACGGAATGGTACGGGACGTAAACAGGGTCTATAAAAATAATCCTCTATATCTTAGAAATTCTCTTGGGAAAAAAGTTTTACGAGGAGTGGAACCTTTTTATGATGAAAATATAATTGAAGTTAAACAGATGGATAATAGACAGGATATATTAGATCAAAAGGAACCTGTAGTTATTATATCAAGTTCAGGAATGCTTACTGGTGGACCAAGTACTTTTTATGCAGAAAAAATAGCGCCAATGGAAAATGGATATATTGTAATAACCGGATATCAAGATGAAGAAGCACCAGGAAGAAAAATCTTAGAACTTATGGAGACCGATGAAGAAAGTGATAGATATTTAAATATAAATGGACTTAATATTCCAGTTAAGTGCAAGGTTAAAAAAATAGGATTATCTGCTCATTCAGATAAAAATGAAATAAAGGGTGTTATAGAAAGAATATCTGCGAGAAATATAATTTTAGTTCATGGAAATGAAGAGGTGGTAAGGAGTCTTGGAAAGGAAATTTCAAATGAGTTCATAGGAAGAACCTTTACCCCTGGATGTGGGGAAGAAATAAATATTGATATCAGAAATCCCAGAAAACAATTAGAGAAAAGTTTTGTACATATTTTTAAGAGGAAAGATAAATTATGTGAAGAAAATGTTGGCGAATTGTGGAAATTTGTTCATGATAATTATGATAGCAGACTTTTTACTATTGAAGAACTAATGTACTTATGGAGTGGTAAAAAGAATTTTGGAATCAAAGAAAATTTAAAGGAAGATAATTTAGAGATTGATGATTCATTTGAATTTGAAAAAAATAATGAGTTTCAAAATTTTAAACAGATAATTATAAATAGCATATATTTTGAAAATGATTTAAAAAGAATGTTTTTATTCAAAGCATGTACAGAGGATGAAATAGAGAAAGCCTCAAAACCTAAAGGACTTACTGTGCAGAATTTGATAAATATTATAGAGGAAAAATTTAGAGGCTTCGAATATAAAAAAATTAGTGTTTTAGAAGAAAAAAGAGAAATTATATTAAATTTTGATTTTCCACAAGGAATTAGAGCTTCTATTAATGAAATTATGGAAGAATTTTATAATGAAACTGGCTGGAATATAAAATTAAATGAAAAAATTAATAATAATGCAGCTGATTTATTAATAAGGAAGTTGATCGATCCTAAAAAAATTAAAAAGATATCTTTCTATCCAGAAAAGTTTGTGGTTCGGGTATTTTTAAATGAAAAGTATATTGGAGATAACAAGAAAGGAGAAATATTTAAAGAAAAAACAGGCTGGGAACTTTTTCTTATTGACGAGGAAACTACTTTAAACAGTAACATAGAAGCAGATAAGTTGTTTTTTGAGGTAAAAGATATTGAGGAAGTGGAACAAAACATAGCTTTAAGCATGATTGATAAAGCATTTGAAGGAGAAGAAGTAAAACCTTATAAAAAAAGCATAAAGAATAATGGAAATAAAAAGTATATTGAACTTGTATTTATATCGCCTAAAATCGGACAGAAATTTGAGGAGAAATTAGGACACATTTCTAAGGAAACAGGCTGGAGTATTGCAATCTCTGATAAAGTAAATCAAAATGAATTATTTAATATTGCAAAACTCTTATGCGAAAAAAACAATATTATTCTAAAGAAAAATCCATCATATAATCCAGGAAAAATGACTGTCGTATTAAATGTTGTGAGCGGTGAAGAGGGATTTGAAAATGTTAAGTATGAGTTTGAAAAGACTACAGGCTGCCTGCTTTTAATGCAAAATTAGAAAGATGAAATTAATAATTGAGGGTGTAAATAAACTTGTGAGGCGGGGGAGGAAATGGAAGTCATTTCTACAATAGTTAGTCAAGTAAGCATAATGTATGTGTTAATGGCAATAGGTTTCATAGTATACAAGAAGAAAATAATTAATGAAGATGGAACTAAACAATTATCAAATTTGTTAGTATGGGTTGTCAATCCATTAATTTTATTAACACGTTATCAGATGGAATTTTCCATGATTAAATTAAAAGAACTAGGAATTTCTTTTATAGTTTCACTAGGAGCTATGCTGATTGGATTTATTATAGGAGAAGTTATATTTAAAAAGCAGCAAAATATAGAGAAGTTTGCAATTGGATTTGCTAATGCTGGATTTATTGGGATTCCACTAGTTACCAGTCTGATGGGTATAGAGAAGGTGTTTGATTTGTCAGCATATTTGGTTTGTTTTAATATTTTAAGCTATACCTATGGCATTTATATGGTATCAAGAAATAAAGATTTAATTACGGTAAAAAGTGTTTTGTTAAATCCAGGAATTATTGCCGTAGAATTTGGAATACTAATTTTTATTTCACCAATTAAATTACCAGATATGATTTATAATGCATTAAATTTGGTTGGAAATACAAATACACCAATTGCAATGATTTTACTTGGTACATATATAGCGAAATCCAAAATAATAACTTTATTTAATGATAAACGTGCTTATTTTGTTGCTTTTGTAAAGCTTATTTTAATTCCAATGGTTATACTTATAGTATTTAAATTTTTGCCATCATCTTTAGATGAAATAAAGAAAGTAGTATTGATAGCCATGTCAACTCCAGTAGGACTTACAATACCTATGTTTTCTCAAATGTATGGAGGTGATTACGAATATGGTGCAAAATTAGTTGGCTTAAGCACATTATTATCATTAGTTACAATACCATTGATTTTATATTTGGCTAATATAATTTGGTAAATACTAATCTAGTTAATATATAAACAATCAAGTGAGTTTTAAGGAAATTTAAAAATAAGAGAAACACTTATGATAATTATCACATCAGTTGCAGTACTAATTGTTAACATTAGGATTATATTAGTTTCAATTAAGAAAAACAATTTACTTTTAACTGTAATTGTTGGGGTAGTTTCAATTGCAGTTTTGAGGTTTATCATATAAGTTGATTATAATTGAGGCTTAAGTTATTTTATACTTGTTATGACTTATGTGTAAAATTAAGGATCAAATTATATAATGCTATTGACTTTAGTATAAGGAGATAGTTTATAATTAGATTGTAAGATGAATATATTTTTTGGCGAGGATGTCATAATTAGTTGACTTCCTCGCTATTTATTTTTTATAAAGCAAAATTAAAGAATTAAGCGCTAAAAAATTAGTTATATATAATTGTGAATTAAATCATGAGAAATTCCATGAATTTATATTAGATATTATTGTTAGCATTTAGAATTAAGTTTGAATATTTATTTTCATGCGCCTAAAAGAAAGAAGGGGATAATGGTGAGCAAAATTAGAGTAACGGCAAAAACAAAAATATGTTTGAAAAATACCATAGTATTTTCTGCTTTGATTAGCACCTTTGCACAAATATACATATATCCCTTTAATAGCAGATTTGTTTTAGGCATTGGTGTAATTGTAATTGGGCTTGTATTTTCTACTGTTGAAAATATATATCCGCTAGGAGTAGGAGTGATAGCAGGAATACTGACAGCATTTATGAGGAGTATTGGATCCTCCATATACTCCTATAACTATTCAGCAGAAGTAATAATGCAATTCATCCCGGCAGCTATTTTTTATATTTCTTATGGGATTTTAGATACATTGTTTCCATTATATAAAAAGAATAAATCTATACCATGTTTATATCTATCTTTAGTATGCTTTGATGTAATTGGAAACTTTATGGAGATAATTATTAGAAATATGATTTCATTAGAAACTATTAAGATTATAATAATAACAGCGCTTATACGTGCAGCGGTTCAATGTCTTGCTTTCTTAATATATAATTATCAAAAACTATATATTAAGAACGCAGAACATCAAAAACGTTATGCAGAATTAAACTTAATGGTTTCAAGGATATATGCTGAAACATTCTATTTGCAGAAGTCTACTAATGATTTAAATAATGTGATGAAGGAAGCTTATAATCTATACGAAATAACCAAAGGCACCTCTGAATTTTCAACTAAAGCATTAAAGGTAGCGCAAAACGCTCATGAAATTCGCAAAAATAATGATCGTGTGCTTAGAGGGATTAATCAATTAGTAGAAAATGTTGAGAAGACAGAATTCATGTCTATTTCAGAAATTTTTTCAATAATATCGGATAATACAAAAAGGCAGATAGAAAGTATTAACAAAAGCATTTATATTGAATTTAAACTTGAAAAAGATCATCATACTAAGAGATATTATGATATATTTGCCATTTTAAATAATTTAATTATTAATGCAATTGAAGCGTGTAAGGACAATAATGTAATTAAAGTGACTGGAGAAATATTAGAAAAAGATTTGCTGCTTATGGTTTCAGATGATGGAGCAGGTATTGAAAAAGAAGTATTACCATATATATTTAATGTTGGTTTTTCAACTAAGTTTAATAAGGATACTGGAGCTATGTCCACAGGGATAGGATTATGTCATGTGAAAAATCTTATAGAGGATTTGGAAGGAACTATAGAGGTGAAAAGTGATATTATGAGAGGAACAAAATTCATAGTTAGAATACCAACTTGCAATTTGTAAGTATAGACAAGCTATAAATAAGCCATGAAAATATATTAAGGAATACAATAGAGGGAATTTTTTTAAAATAAGGGGGCTATTTTATGGAAACAACATTTATAATTATCGATGATGATATAGCAATATGCAAAATTTTAGAGCAGACAATTATAAAAAATCAATTAGGAAGAGTGCTATCAATATTGACCACAGGTAAAGATGCAAAAGACATTGTTTTAAAGTTAAATCCTGATATTGTACTGATTGATTTGCTTTTACCAGAGGTGGATGGTATTGAAATTGTAAAAAATACAGTTAACAATGGTTATAATGGCAAGATTATAATGTTATCTCAGGTTGAAGAGGGTAAAATGATTTCAAATGCTTATAAGAGCGGAATACTTTTCTATCTAAATAAACCAATTAATATGATTGAAACTATAAGTGTAATAAATAATGTAAGAAAACAAGTTGAATTAGAGAAATCTATTTCTATGATAAAAAGTGTAATTTTCCCAGAGAGCGCTTTTTTAAATAAGGAAATAAAAAAAGGATTTGAATATTCTTCAGAAGAAAAACTGCTTAATATATTTTCAGATATAAATATTATAGGAGCAGCTGGAGTGGATGAGTTAAAGCTTGTAATATTGCATATAGTCTATAAAAAGAAGGTAAATCCCTCAAAGCCATATCAACTTAAAGAAATATATATGGAAGTTGCAAGAGAATTATATGGTGATGCATTAGCATCAATTAATTGTAAAGCAATGGAACAACGTATTAGGAGAACTATTACCAAAGCAATGACTTCAGTAGCAAGTTTAGGAGCAGATGATATAAATAATAGTATATACAAGGAATACGCAGCTTCTCTTTTTGAAAATAAACAGGTTAAACAGGAAATGAAGCATGTAAAGCATCCATCCTTTAGCCAGGGAAAAATAAATACAAAAAAGTTTATTGAAGGTATATTAGTTAAAATACTAAATTAAAACATACAGAAACTACAAAAAACTACAGAAAACACAAAATATGAAAATTCGTTGACTGTAATAAGTTTTAACTATATAATTTTACTCAAGATTTAGAATAAGCGACGGAGCTTTGGTATAACTACCAAGGCTCTTTTTTTATATAGATATTAAACATGTAAATTAGGCTTATGTGGTAACTTGGCGGAATAATATATATTTTTATTCCACAGGACTTATGAAATTTTCGCTGGAAAGTTCTAAATGTAAGCTTGTATCCATTTCTTGCTTATTTGATTATAATGAAAATTTAAGATTAACTGAGCATTTAAAGGAAATTTGTGAAAACTAAAGGGGGGGCAATAAATGATTAAATTAGAGAATCTAGTTAAGAACTTTGGAGAGGTTCATGTTCTAAAAGATGTCAATTTAACAGTTAATGAAGGGGAAAAATTAGTTGTTATAGGGCCAAGCGGATCAGGCAAATCAACTCTTATAAGGTGTATGAATTACTTAGAAGAACCTACTTCAGGAAAAGTAACCATAGATGAATATGACTTGAGCTTAAAGAAGAATTTAGCTAAGGTGAGACAGTCTACAGCAATGGTTTTTCAACAGTTTAATTTATATCCACATATGACAGTACTCGAAAATCTCACATTAGCACCGATAAAGCTTCAAAATATCAGTAAAAAGGATGCAGAAGAATCGGGAATGAAATATTTAGAAAGAGTAGGTTTAAAGGAAAAGGCAAATGCTTATCCAAGCCAACTATCAGGAGGGCAGCAGCAAAGAGTAGCGATTGCAAGAGCTCTTAATATGCATCCAAAAATAATGCTGTTTGATGAACCTACATCAGCGTTAGATCCAGAAATGATTCAAGAAGTATTAGATGTTTTGGTTGGATTGTCAAAGGAGAATATAACAATGGTTGTTGTAACTCATGAAATGGGCTTTGCAAAACAGGTTGCAGATAGAATTGTATTTATGGATGGAGGGCAAATAATAGAAGAAGGAGTTCCAGAGGAATTTTTCTCAAATCCTAAGAATGAACGGGCAAAAAGCTTTTTAAATAAAGTTATAAGATAAAGAATAAATGAATAGGGGGAAAAAATATGAAATTGAAAAAAATATTTTTAGCATTAGGATTAGGTATTTGTATTATGATGACAGGATGTGGTGGGGCACAATCAACATCAACAAGCAGTAATAGCTCAAGCACAGGAAGCTCTGAAGCAAAAGAGATACAAGCTATAAAAGATAGAGGCGTATTAAAAGTTGGAGTAAAAGTTGATGTACCTAAATATGGTTATAAAAATCCTCAAACTGGACAAGTAGAAGGTTTGGAAATTGATATATCAAAAGCAATAGCTAAAAAAATATTAGGTGATGAAAATAAGGTTGAATTCCAAGGAGTTACAGCTAAGACAAGAGGTCCGCTTCTTGATAATGGAGAAATAGATATGGTTGCAGCTACATTTACCATAACTGATGAAAGAAAGAAGAGCTATAACTTTTCTGATCCATATATAAAGGATGGAGTTGGATTACTTGTTAAGAAGAGTCTTGGTGCATCATCTCTTAAAGACTTAAATGGAAAGACAATTGGTGTTGCTCAAAGTTCAACAACTAAAGATGCACTACAAAAAGAAGCAGATAAACAAGGAATAACTCTTAAATTTTCAGAACTTGCTGGATATCCTGAACTTAAGGCTGCATTAGATTCAGGCAGAATTGATTGTTTTGCTGTTGATGCATCTATTTTAAATGGATACGTTGATGATTCAACAGTAATATTAGATGATAGATATGATCCTCAAGAATATGGTATTGCAAGTAAAAAGGACAATACTGAACTTGCTAAAGTTATAAATGAAGTAATAGATGACATGAAGAGTTCAGGAGAATTGGATAAATTGATTGCAAAGTGGGATATTAAATAATGAATGGACCTTTTTCTATATTTAAATGGGAGGCACTTTTAAAAGACATTAACATATTTTTTGAGGGATTTTTAACAACACTTGAAGTTTCTATATTAGGGCTTACTTTAGCCCTAATACTTGGAATCATTTTTGGAATATTTTCTACAAGTAAGATTAGGACTTTAAAGATAATAAGCAGAGTATACGTAGAAATAATTCAAAATACACCTCTTGTTATTCAAATATTCTTTTTGTTTAATGGACTGCCATATGTAAAAATTGTATTACCAGTGTTTTTGGTTGGAATACTTGGAGTAGGTGTATATCATGGAGCGTATATATCAGAGGTCGTAAGGACTGGTATTACATCTATACCAAAAGGACAGTTTGAAGCTGCAAAGTCTCAAGGTTTTTCGCATACTCAAACTATGAGGTATATAATATTGCCTCAAACAGTAAAGATAATAATACCACCACTTGCAAATCAAGTAGTAAATTTGATAAAAAATACTTCTGTACTTGCAATGATTGCAGGGGGAGATTTAATGTATACAGCAGATTCATGGTCAAGTTCGAATATGTATTATGGTCCTGCATATGTTGTGACTGGTGCTCTTTATTTTGTACTTTGTTATCCACTTGCAATGCTTTCAAGAAAGCTAGAATTAAGAGAAAAAAAGAAATCAGTAGTTAATACTCAAAATTCTATAGAAGATCAAGTTGTGGTAGCAGAAGGGGGGCTATAATAATGTCAACTGTATTTAATCATGCTAACATGATGTTCCTTTTACAAGGACTTAAACTGACTTTAGCTATAGCGCTTATATCAATAGCATTAAGTATGATCTTTGGGACAATCTTAGCAATACTCAGAAATTTTTCAAAAGGTATATTTGGTAGAATTGCAGCAATATATATAGAAATTTTTAGAAATACCCCAAACTTATTATGGATATTAGCTATAAGATTTTTAGTTCCAATAAAACCTATGTATTCAGGAATTCTGGCATTTACTTTGTTTACTTCTGCTGTTATGGCAGAAATATTCAGAGGAGGAATGAATTCTGTTAGCAGCGGGCAGTATGAGGCTGCTTACTCCCAAGGATTTTCAAAGATTCAAACATTGAGATATATTATATTGCCACAGAGTTTTAGGCGCTGCATTCCTACATTTTTATCACAGGCAGTTACAGTAATAAAAGACACGTCTTTCTTATGGGCGGTAGGTATTGAGGAATTTACGGGTAAAGGTATGATTCTTATGGGAAGTTTTGTATCATCTACTCAAATATTTTTATTATTTGGTACTATAGCTGGAACATACTTTATAATTAATTTTATTATATCCTATGGTGTTAGGACCATTAGAACTGAATACTAAAGCG
Source organism: Clostridium sp. BL-8 (assembly GCF_002006495.1). NCBI lineage: Bacteria > Bacillati > Bacillota > Clostridia > Eubacteriales > Clostridiaceae > Clostridium > Clostridium sp. BL-8. Next base: position 19,776 of record NZ_LZZL01000074.1, on the reverse strand, counting down.
CAACTAAATTTGTATGGAAGTAGAAGTCAAGTTATTATTTGTTTGGCTTCTATTTTATTTTTAAACAAATAATTGTAATAAAAAAATAATACATTTTTGAAAAAACAGATAAAACACTTACAGAAAATGTTTACAATTCAAGGTAAATACATATAATCAATCATTATGCATTTTATTAAAGTTTTGGCTAAAGTGTACGAATATATATGTGGGGAAAAATTAATTAATACTACTTATTATATATTTTATATATTGTGATATGCAAGTATTTGTTGATTATCAAATAATTACATATCTATAACTAAATTATAGTAACTCACGGAGGAGGAATGCATATGAAAATAAGTTCTAGAAAGTTGAGGAATGTAAAAATAACCCGGAATATAATTCTAATATGGTTTATATCATTAATTGCGACAGTGGCAATTGGTGGAGTAGGTTATTCCAATACTAACAAAATGTACAATATAACTAATAAAATAAATGGTGAGACAATTCCGAAGCTCAAGGATTGGGAAGATGTTAATGGTGACATGGGCGTTTTACGGAACACGTTAACAAAAATAATAGATCGAGATTTTGATGAAGCTAATGAGAAGACAATGCTGCAATTACACGACGATATAACTGCAATAATGGCTAGGGAAGTGGATGCATCAAAGGATGATAAAGCTGAAGCAGAATTAGTAGATAAAGCTAAAACTGCATTTGAACATTACTATTCATTTATTCCCAATATTATAGAACAAAGAAAGCAGGGGTTAACTCCAGATCCACAAATAACTAATGTAGATATGGGGCAGTATGGAAACGAATTAGCTAAAAATATTACTGATCTTGTAGATTATGAAAAAGGTATTGCTAACTCAAAAAACGATGAATCTAAAACTCTCTATACTAAGAATATGATAATATTTGAAATAATATTTGGATTATCACTTTTAATACTAACTGCCATATCATTAGTTGTAACCTTTGCTGTTAAGAATTTAATAAAAGAATTTACCGGCAAATTACAAACTTTATCAGAAGGTGATTTTACTATTGATATCGATACGAATTTAACCAATGAATTTGGTATTATGAATACGGCACTAGAGAAAACTATACTTTCCATAGCAGATATACTTAGAAACATTGAAATGGATTCTAGCGTTATATCTAAAGAAGCTAATTCACTTTCAACATTGTCAGAACAAATGAATAATTCAACAAAAGAAATATCAAATGCTATTGATGCTGTAGCACAAGGATCTTCTGATCAAGCATCAGAGCTTGCAACAATGAACAGCACATTAAATGCTTTTGGTATTACATTGGAAGATATAACAATAACTATAAATGGTGTTGATAAGAGTACAAATGATATAAGTGTTAAAGCTCAAAATAGTAATAAAGATTTAGGAAAGCTTATAACTTCCATAAGCGATATATCAAAGTCATTTAAGGAAGTAAGTACAAAAATATCTAATTTAACTAATAGTGTTAAGGCAATTACTGAAATTACTGATTTATTAAATGCTATTGCTGACCAGACAAATCTTCTGGCATTAAATGCAGCAATTGAAGCTGCAAGGGCAGGAGAAGCAGGGAAAGGATTTGCTGTTGTAGCTGATGAAATTAGAAAACTAGCTGAACAATCTAAGAATTCTTCAAATGATATTAATGAATTATTGGCATCAATACAAGATGAAACTAATGCAGTTACAAGAACTACAAGCGATGCAAATGATGAATTATCAAAGCAGGTCTCAGTAATAGACACGTCAATAAATTCATTTAAGGATATAATTAAATCAATAGAAGAGATTTTACCTAAGATAAGCGAAATTAACAGTTCAATTTTAGGAATAAATAATAGCAAAAATGAAATTATTTCTGTTGCAGAGAATACTTCAGTTGTCGCAGAAGAAAATTCAGCTTCGTCAGAAGAAATAGCAGCTACTACTCAAGATATGATCACTTCATCAAATCAAGTAGATGAAACTTCACAATTATTGAAAGAAAAGACGAATTCCATGATAAATCAAATAAAGAAATTTACTTTATAGATATAAAACTTTGAACTTAGAGTTATGTGGTAGCTTACCGAAATCACATACATTTTTATTCCAGCGGACTTATGAAATTTTCGCTAGAATGTTCTAAGTGGAAAGTTGTACCCATTTCTGCGTGTTCCTGAAACAAGTTCGTGACAAGCAATAAATGGAACAACCTCCCACTAAGAACCATCACAGCTCAATTTCAAATGCCGCTTTCATAAAAATGTATGTGATTTCTGGTATAGGTACACACAAAAGTTTAACTTAAATAGATAGTTATTCTGTATATAAGTTAAGTTCATAAAGTGTTTATCTATACATATCAAAATTATAAATTCGATTTGTACATTACCTAAGAACCAGGAATTAAAGAATTTATCTAAGTGTATAAATCCACTTTTTAACTTGGAAGTTTATATAGTTTCTTTAATTCATATGCAATTAAGTATAGCAAAATCAGAATATATTTCTTGGGATAAAACCAAGATAAAAAATATTTATTACAGTTCATTGGCCTTCTATTTTATTTCATGGGCATTAACTAAACTTTTTAGGAAATTGTTTGAAAATCCCATCTGAAAGTATATCAGCAAATTTAATCATATGATCCTCACCTTTATCATAAGCATCAATATCATCAATCCAAAGCTTTCTTTCATCTATTTATAAATCTGAAAAAGAATTTGTTATAGGATTTTCATTATTTATGCTATATGCTTTTAAAGGCATTAATGTTATTGTCAGTAAAATAACTAATAATACGAGTGTAAATGATTTTTTCATATTTATACAGCACTCCTTTGTATATCTAGTGTACCTTTGTAAATTTTCCTATTTATGAAAAATATTTAATAATGAAGTTTCTCTTTTCTTGAATATTGATACTTTTAGTTGAAAATATTACTCTATTTAACAGATAGAGCTTTTTCAATAACTTGATAAGTTTTTATGAGATATGTAATATATTATGTAAGAAGTAATTTTAAAGTAATATTAGGATAAAGAACGGTAAAATTTATTGTATTTCAGAAAATAAAAGAAGAATAAGATACATTATATTTTTTGACATTTAAGGGCTTAAAGTATTGTGAAATTATAATTTTAAGGAGAACAATATGGCTAAGATTATGATAATTGAAGATAATGAAAATATAAAAAAAGAGCTTACAGAATTCTTAAGACGTTATGGATATGAGGTTTATGGTACAGCAGATTTTGAAAACATAGTTAAGGTAGTCTTAGAAGCTAATCCAGATTTAATTTTGCTTGACATAAATCTTCCTTATTATGATGGGTATTATGTATGTAGAGAGATTAGAAAAGAAAAGGATATACCCGTAATAATTGTGACTAGCAGAGATAGTGAAATGGATGAGATAATGAGTATGAATCTTGGGGCAGATGATTTCATAACTAAGCCTTATAATACTCAAATACTTCTTGCAAGAATAGCTGCTGTACTTAGAAGAACTTCTTCGAATGCTTCAGTATATGAAGTAGTTGAACACAAGGGATTAAAACTTAATGTTACCAGTGGCAGTGTAAAATTCAATGAAGCTGAAGTTGATTTAACTAAAAATGAACTTAAGATATTGCTTTGCCTTATGAAAAATAAGGAATGCATAGTAAGTAGAGAGGATCTTATGGATTATTTATGGAATTCTGACATTTATGTTGATGATAACACTTTATCAGTGAATGTTACTAGACTTAGAAAGAAACTTAGTGAAATAGGCTTTAATGACGGAATAGAAACAAAGAGAGGTTTTGGATATATATTGTTATGAGTACTAAAGAATATTTTTTATCAAAGTCATCTTATATAATAATTAATTTATTGATATACTTACTGGTTTTAGTTATAGCAGGAATAGCTAAAATGCCTATTATAATAATGTTTCTCATTTTTCTTATTTGGTTTCTTCCTTTAACAATTTATATAATAATAGACTTTTTCACTAAGAAGAAATTTTATGATAACATTATGAATATTACTGAAAAGTTAGATAAGAAATATTTATTGCCTGAAGTTATAAAGATGCCAAATTATTATGAAGGAAAAATGCTTTATGAAATATTAAAAGAATGTAACAGAAATATGCATGAACATGTTAATTTTTATAAGAATCTTCAAAAGGAATATAGAGAATATATTGAAACCTGGGTTCATGAGATAAAAACTCCAATATCATCATCAAAATTAATTATAGAGAATAGTGAAAGTAAAGAGAAAAACGCCTTAAGTGATGAGATTAGAAAAATTGAGGATTATATAAATCAAGCTCTTTACTATTCGAGAAGTACAGATGTTAGCAAAGATTATATTGTAAAGGAATTTGAAATAAAAGAGGCAGTTCAAGAGGCTATTAGGAATAATAGACGTGATTTCATAAATAAAAGAATTAGCGTTGATATTGAAAATGTATCTGGAAGAGTAGTAACGGATATCAAGTGGATAAAGTTTATTATAAATCAGATAATTGTAAACTCAATAAAATATAGCAAAAATGGTTCTGGAAGTTTAAAGGTTTATGCAGTTGAAGGAAAAGATAATTTGGTATTAACCATAGAAGATAATGGAATAGGAATTCCTAAAAGTGATGTTGGAAGGGTTTTTGATAAGGGTTTTACAGGAGAAAATGGAAGAAGGTATGGCAAATCTACAGGTATAGGACTGTACCTTTGTAAAAAACTTTGTGAAAAACTAGGACTTGGTATATCATTGGAGTCAGTAGAAGATAAAGGAACAAAGGTTAATTTGATTTTTCCAATTGGAGATTTTTTTAATTTAAAGTGATGTAGAGAGGATTTTATAATATGAAAATGAATAGTAAGAAAATTTTTGCTTTAGCATTATCAGCTATTACTGTAGTTGCAATTAGCTTTCCTAAAAATGCTTATGCTTATTGGGAGGAAAATGAAAAAAATTGGAGGTATATAGATGATTCTGGCTATGCAAAAGGCTGGCAGGATATTAATGGAAGATGGTATTATCTTGAACCTGAAACTGGAATAATGAAGATTGGCTGGTTCTATGATGAGGAATATAATAAGTGGTATTATTTAAATGATGATGGATCTATGGATTCCTCTAAGACAACATCCACTTATCCAGTAGAATTGAGTAGTGCTAAGGAAAAAATAAAACAATATACAAATGAAGATGTAGAATATGAAGCTACAAGTCAAATTGATGATAACGTATTTGTATGCTTTAAGAGTAAGAATGACATAAATGCTAAACAATATTATTATGAACCTACCAGAGGTAATATATTTGAAGTTAAAAATGGTATCTTCACAGATATTTCTACAGGAGAAGTAATTAATATGTTTTCAGAGGAACAAGCAGTTGAAGTAGTTCGTGATTATCTGTCAGATAATTATAAATACATTCCAAAGATAATTGAAGTAAAGGCTGATGACGGAGATTCATATTTTGTTCATTGTTATGATGTAGAAGGTGATGCTTCAAATAGCAGCTGGTATCATGTGAATAAAACAACTAGAGAGGTTACACCGGAGATATAAACAATTTAGAATTAATAATTAAAGTTGAAATTCTTACAGAATTTCTTTAATAAGTGCAGAATTATTTTTTGATTTATTTAATTAAGCACAATCAAAAGATAATAGACCAATATAACTGAATAGTTGGTCTATTATTTATTTGATTGTGCCTTATCTTACATAATTGTAAGAGTATTGAAAGGTTATTCGATATGAAAGAAATTCAAATGATTTTAAAATATAGTCATGTGGTAGTTAAATAATTCTAAGGGCAAAATTTAAATTAAGTTTGACTATATAATAAATCAGGAGGAAATTTTATGGAAAATATTTTAGATGTACAAAATGTAGAAAAATACTATGGGAATAAGGACAATGTGACAAAAGCACTTGATAATATAAGTTTTAAGGTTCAAAAAGGTGAATTTGTTGGAATTATGGGGCCATCAGGCAGCGGCAAAACTACGTTATTAAATTGCATATCTACAATAGATAAGGTAACGACAGGAGCTATTGTAATTGATGAAGGTGATATTACTAGATTAAAAAATAAGAAATTAGAAAAGTTCAGAAGAGATAAGCTTGGTTTTATATTTCAAGACTTTAATTTGTTAGATACATTAACTGCTTATGAGAATATTGCACTAGCATTAACCATAGCAGGCAAAAAAGGAAATGAAGTTCACGAATTAGTTAGAAAATCAGCTGAAAATTTAGAAATATCTGAGGTATTAAATAAATATCCTTATCAGATGTCAGGAGGACAAAAGCAGAGAGTAGCGTGTGCTAGAGCAATAGTTAATGATCCAAAGCTTATTTTAGCAGATGAACCTACAGGTGCTTTAGATTCTAAATCAGCTAAATTACTTTTAAATTCAATTGAAAGATTAAATCAGGAATTAGAGGCAACTATTTTAATGGTAACTCATGATGCATTTACTGCGAGCTATGCTCATAGGATATTATTCATAAAGGATGGAAGGATTTTTAATGAATTAGTTAGAGGTAATGACTCTAGAAAAGAATTTTTTAACAAGATAATAGATATTGTTACTCTTCTTGGAGGTGACGCTAAAGATGTATTCTAAGATGGCACTTAATAATGTAAAGAAGAGTTTTAAAGATTACACTATTTACTTTTTAACTTTAACTTTTGCAGTAGCTATATTTTATAGTTTTAATTCTATTGAATCTCAATCTGTAATGGCGGACATGAATAAGGGGCAAACTGATTACGTTATAGCCATGGGGCAGATGATTTCGGTTATATCAGTTGGAGTATCAGTTATTTTAGGATGCCTAATAATTTATGCTACCAAATTTTTGATTAGTAAAAGAAAAAAGGAATTTGGTATATATATGATTTTAGGCATGGCTAAAAGAAAGATGTCAAAAATATTATTTTTTGAAACCCTGTATATTGGAATAATATCACTAGTTGCAGGAATGTTATTAGGATTACTATTTTCACAAGTATTATCAATATTTACAGCTAAACTTTTTGCAGTGCAGATGGTTAAATATAGTTTTGTAATTTCAACAAATGCAATTTTAAAAACAATTTTATATTTCGGGATAATGTATCTGTTAGTAATGATCTTTAATGTGGTTATTGTTTCAAGATATAAGTTAATTGATTTATTACATGGTGATAAGAAAAATGAAAGAGTAAGGATTAGAAATCCTTATTTAGGAGCAAGTGTTTTAAGTCTTTCGATAATAGCTTTAGGATTTGCCTATCATCTAGTGAATAAGGCAGGATTGAACTTTTATGATAATAGATTTAAGGCAGCAATAGCTCTTGGAATCGTAGGAACCGCACTTTTCTTTTTTGGAATTGCAGCAGTCACATTTTTTGCGATTAAGAAAAATAAAAATATGTATTTATATAAGTTAAACATATTTACCATGAGACAGATTTCAAGTAAATTCAATACCAATTTTATTTCGATGACAATAATTTGTTTAATGTTATTTGTTACTATAGGGACTTTAGCATCTGGATTAAGTATTAAAAATTCTATGGAGGGCACGCTGAAGAATCAAACCCCCTTTGATGCATCTGTTCAGGTATTTGCTAAAAAAGATAATAAAGCTCTGTCTTCTATTGATACATTAAAACAACTAAACTACAATTTAGATGATTATGCAGAGTATTCTACAATTAAAAACTATGAGTACAATATGAGCACTAAAGATTTATTAGAAAAATATGCATTAACAGATGATCAAAAACAAATGTTAAATTTAAAAGTTTTTGAAAAACTAAATATGATTAAGATATCTGAGTATAATGCTATGAGAAATCTAAAAGGTGAAACAAGTATAGATTTAAAAGACGATGAAATATTAGTATCATCTAATTATGAACCATTAAAACAAATAGTAAAAGATTTTATAGAGAGAGAAGACTCAATAAAAATAGGAGATAAGCTATTTAAAATAAAAGAAAGAAAAATTCAAACAGAAGCACTTTCAACTTCACCAACCAGCGATAGTATGTTTGATTTAATTGTGCCAGATGAATTAGTAACTGGGTTAGAGCCATCAGGAGAAGTGTTAAATTTAAATTTTTCAGGTAATGACAAAATGGAAGGTAAAGAGAAATTAACTACAATATTTGAAAAATTTTCAATTCATAACAGCGAAGCTGTAAAAGCTGATTATGAGCTTTCAGGATTGACAAGGGAAATGGCATATGATGAAAGTAGAGGCTTATCTGCAATGATACTATTTATAGCTATTTATATGGGAATAGTATTTCTGCTAGCAAGTGCAGCGGTACTTGCACTTCAGCAATTATCAGAGTGTAATGAATCTATAGAGAGATATAGAGTTTTGAGGAAAATTGGTGCGACAAAAAGTATGATTAATAAAAGTATATTTAAGCAAGTATCAATATTTTTTGCATTACCTCTGTTACTTTCAATAGTACATTCATATGTTGGAATTAATGTGGTGAATAATTACTTAATTGCATTAGGAGCAGCAAATCAGTTTAAATCGATTCTGATGACTGCGCTCATAATGGTTATAGTTTATGGCGGATATCTTTACGCAACATATATTGCTTATAAAAATGTAGTTGACAATGAGTATGATTAGTTAGAGATTTAGAAGATTTCAAAAATTAAGTATGTTTTAAGTTTAGAGGATATTATTTTAAGTTTAGAATCATTTGAAGTGTAAGAATACAATTGCTTTTATAGACATTTAAACAAGGAAATAGTAAAATTGAATTTAAATAACATTACTTAAAAGGGGAACCTAATGATGGAAGAAATATGCTTAAGTGAAATATATAAACCTTTTTTAAATAGTCTTCCTTGGCCTGTTTGGATTCAAAAAACCGATTCGAGGATAATATTTCTAAATAAACATTATGAAGCGATGTATAACGTAAAATTAAAAGATGTCATTGGAAAGAAAAACGAGAGAATTTTTCCAAAGGAAGAAGTCGGAATATATAAGGTGCAGATACAGAAGTGTTTAGAGCATCTAAATGTGTGTGCTGTAGAAAGTGTTGTAGATGGTACTTATGTTGAGTGCCGCATATTTCCTATATTGAATGATGAAGGAAAACCTGAGGCTGTAGCTGGAATTGTAATAGATATAAATGATAGAAAATTAAGAGAAATTGAAGTAGAAAAACAAAAAAATATATTAAGAACAATAATTGATGCGGTGCCTGAATCTATTTTTTATAAAGATAGAGAAAGTAAATTTATAGGATACAATAAAAAATTTGAAAACTTTTATAATAAATTGGGAGTTACAGATATATTAGGAAAAACAGACTTAGAGATATATTCCGATAAAGAGGTGGCTGCATATTTTATTGAACAGGATCAAGAGATTATGAGAACCAAACAAGCTACTTATTTTGAACAGAGAATAGAAAATGAGAATGGAAAAGAAGTAATACAAGAAAATATTAAAATACCAGTTGTAAACAAAAAAGGTGAAGCATGGGGAGTAGTCGGATTATCAAGAGATATAACCGAAAGAAAACTCATGGAAGAAAGATTACGTTATCTAAGTGAAATAGATATATTAACAGGATTATATAACAGATATAGTTTTGAAGAAAAAATTAAAGAATTAAATCATGAAAAGCATCTTCCAATGGGAATAATTATGGGAGATGTTAATGGATTAAAGATTGTTAATGATACATTAGGACATTTAGAAGGGGATAAATTATTACAAAGAATAGCACTCATACTTAAAGATATATGTGACCCAAATGGATATGTGTTCAGATGGGGAGGAGATGAATTCATAATTCTTATACCAGATTGTAACGAAGTAAAGTGTGAGCAAATTATTAAAGATATTACCGAAAAGTGTAAACAAGCAAAGCATAAATTTATGCAGCTGAGCATAGCATTAGGTGAAGGAATAAGGTATTCGTTAGATGAGAACATATATGAATGTATCACAAAAATAGAGGAAAAAGTTTATAGACAAAAATTATTAGATAAGAAAAGTATTAAAAGTTCAATTATGGAATCTTTGAAAAAAAGCCTAGAAGAAAAAAATATGGAGACTAATGAACATACTGAAAGAGTTGCTAAATATGCATTAGCAATAGGGAAAAGGTTGAATTTAAAGATTTCAGATTTAGACGAATTAATTTTAGTTGCAAGTCTACATGATATAGGCAAGATAGGAGTGAATGAAGAAATATTACTGAAATCGGGAAAATTAACAAATGAAGAATTTGAAATAATGAAAACACATACAGAAAAGGGATATAGAATTATAAATGCATCAAGTGAACTTGGAAATGTAGCAAAAGGTGTATTGACTCATCATGAAAGATGGGATGGTACTGGATATCCATTAGGATTAGCAGAGAAAGAGATTCCACTAGCTGCACGAATAATAAATGTAGTGGATTCATATGATGTTATGACCAATGATAGAGTGTATAAAAAGGCTATGGATAAAGATGAAGCTATAAAGGAATTAAAGAATTGCTCAGGTACACAGTTTGATCCTAAAATAGTGGAGTGTTTTATTGAATATATATGTTGCAATTAACAAATTACAACTAAATATCTAATAAGGAGAAACTTATAAAAGAAATAATTAAAAAAGAAAAAATCAAAAAAGGGATTTAAATCCAGGAGTATTGGGAAAGAATTACTAATGGAATTGTATGGTTATTATTTAAAGTGCATTTCAAAATTAGGAGGAAATAACTATGGAAAACAATTTAGTAAAAGAAAACCTGGATTTAATATTTGATAATTTAGAAAAATTTTTAAAGACAGAAACAATTATAGGAGAGCCAATTGTAGTAGGAGGAGTAACGCTTGTACCAATTATAAGTGTCACTTTTGGATGTGGCACTGGAGGCGGAACCGATCATAATAGTAAAGAAATGAATGGAATAGGGTCAGGTGGAGGTATGGGAGCTAGAATATCTCCAGATGCAATATTGGTAATTAAAAAAGATGAAGTTACTATGCTTAAAGTAAAGGAAGAAAGTAATTTAGACAGCCTTTTAAATATGCTTCCAGATATAGTTTCAAAAATAAATGTAAAGAAGGATATGGAAAGGAATCATAAAGATGAAGTTTAAGAATGAAAATAAAAACTTATATACTTTTATAGAAGCACACTAGAGTTTTAGTGTGCCTTCTTATCAGATGCTTATAAAAACAATGAAATTATAATGTATATATTGTCTGTAATATTGTAGAATTATTTATTAAAATTCTGTAAATTATATATATAATTAATTTAGATGGAGGATGAAAAAGATGTATGATAAAATAATAGAATCGGTTAATTATATACAAGGTAAAATAAAAAGAAGCCCTAAGATAGCAATAATACTTGGATCAGGACTTGGAGATTTGGTTAATGATGTTAAGGATATAGAAGATATATCTTATAAGGATATACCTAACTTCCCAGTATCCACGGTTAAAGGGCATGAAGGTAAATTGGTATTTGGGAAGATTAATAATATTGAAGTTATGCTAATGCAAGGAAGATTTCATTATTATGAAGGATATACAATGAAGGAAGTTACATATCCAGTATATGTGATGAAAAAGCTTGGGATAGAAAAGATAATTGTTACAAATGCCTGTGGTGGAATTAATAGGAGTTTTAAGCCAGGAACTTTAATGCTTATTAAAGATTTTATAAATTTATTTGGAGATAATCCTCTAATTGGAGTGAATGATGAGAGATTAGGACCAAGATTTCCGGACATGTCAGAACCATATAAATTAGAACTTATTGATAAAGCAAAAAAAATTGGAGATGACCTTGGAATAAAATATGCAGAAGGTGTCTATGCAGGTTTTATGGGCCCATATTATGAAACAGCAGCTGAAATTGTAATGATAGGAAGACATGGGGCAGATGCTGTTGGTATGTCAACTGTGCCAGAAACTATAGTTGCTAATTATTTAGGTATGGATGTACTTGGAATAGCGTGTATTACAAACATGGCTACTGGAATACAAAAGGTGAAGCATTCCCATGAAAGAGTTGTAAAAACAGCTAAAAAGGTTTCTTCAGATTTGTGCAGGTGGGTAACAAAAATTGTTGAAGAGATGTAAATGTTAATGTTTATTTAAATGTTATTTAAGTACTTATATAAAATCTTTTAAGTTTGATTGTAATTAATATAGAATATATATTTGATTTAAAGTACTGATACCTGCTAATTTACCTAACTTTTGCACCGTGTATTCCATTTGATTACCTCCTTACAAGATTACTTTACACCTTTACGCAGCGTTAATGTCAATAGTTTTGTTTAAGAAAAATTTGACATTAAATATTCTTTGTTTTAAAATATTTTTTAGAAAATAATAGGAGGTAATAACATGATAAAAGAAAATGGTAATATTTCAATAGACACAGAAAACATATTTCCGATTATTAAGAAATGGCTATACTCTGACAAAGACATATTTATAAGAGAAGTAATAAGTAATGCATGTGATGCAATTAGTAAATTTCAAAGATTAGTTTCATTAGGTGAAGCAAGAACTAATGGAGATGAAACATATAAAGTCACAGTATCAGTAAATAAAGAAAAGAAAACTCTTAAATTTATTGATAATGGTATTGGGATGACTGAAGAAGAGGTTAAAAAATATATTAACCAAGTAGCTTTTTCAGGAGCAACTGATTTTATGGAAAAATATAAAGATAAAATGGATGAAGGAAAGGATATAATTGGTCATTTTGGACTTGGATTTTATTCAACATTTATGGTATCTACTAAGGTACAAATAGACACGCTATCATTTAAAGAAGGTGCTGAAGCTGTAAGATGGGAATGCTCTGGTGGTACAGAATATGAAATTGGAACTTCAACTGATAGGCTAACAAGAGGTACAACAATAACTTTATATGTTGATGATGAAAGTACAGAATTTTTAGAAGAATATAAGGTTAGAGAAATTATAAAAAAATATTGTTCTTTCTTACCTACAGAAATATATTTAGAAGATGAAAATAAGCCAGAAGAAGAGCCAAAGTATGAAACAAAGAAAAAAGAAGATGGAACTGAATATCAAGAATTAGTTGAACCAGAGGCTCCAAAGCCTTTGAATGATACAAATCCTTTATGGATTAAGGCTCCTAAAGATTGTACTGATGAAGAATATAAAGATTTTTATAGAAATGTGTTTATGGATTTTAATGAACCATTGTTTTGGATTCATTTAAATGTAGATTATCCTTTTAATTTGAAAGGAATATTATATTTCCCTAAATTAACTCATGAATTTGAAGCGACAGAAGGACAAGTAAAACTATATAATAATCAAGTGTTTGTTGCAGATAATATTAAAGAAGTAATCCCAGAATTCTTATTATTATTAAAAGGAACAATAGATTGTCCAGATCTACCTTTGAATGTTTCGAGAAGTTTCCTTCAAAATGATAAAGAAGTTTCAAAGATTTCTAATCATATAGTAAAGAAGGTTGCAGATAAATTAGTTGATTTATTTAAAAATAGCAGAGAAGAATTCAATAAATTTTGGCCAGATATACAAATATTCATCAAATATGGTTGTTTAAGAGATCAAAAATTCTATGATAAGATTAAAGAAATAATTATATTTAAGAATTTGAAAGGTGAATTTATAACATTAAAGGACTATCTTGAAGCTAATAAAGAAAAGCATGAAAATAAAGTATTCTATGTCAATAATGAAAAACAACAATCACAATATATAAAGATGTTTAAAGAATATGATTTAGATGCTGTTATTTTAGATTGTTCATTAGATGATCATTTTATTTCATTCCTAGAGATGCATGAATCAGGAGTTAAATTTAATAGAATAGATTCAGATATTTCAGATACGTTAGGAAGTAAAGCTGATGAGAATGATGAAACAGTAAAGGCTTTAAATAAAGAAATAGAAGATTTATTTAAAAATGAACTTGGAGATAAAGTGAAAAAATTATCTGTTGAAGGATTAAAAAATGAAGAAACTCCAGCGCTTGTTCTAGTGTCTGAAGAATCAAGAAGAATGGCTGAGATGAGCAAGATGTATGCAAAATCAGGAATGAGCTTCCCGGGTATGTTTGATGAAGAAAAAACTCTAGTTGTAAATAATAAGAGTGCAATAATCAAAAAGCTTGTAGAAATATATAAAAATGAAACTAAAAAGGCTGAAGTTAAGTTCATTTGTGAACATATTTTAGATTTGGCTAAAATAGCAAATAAAGAGTTAGATGCAAATGAAATGGACGAATTTATAAAGAGAAGTAATCAATTATTAAATAGGGTTATTGCGCTATAAGGACTAAGAGTGAGATAAAAGTATATTTATGTAAAATATAAAAATCAGTAATGCTTTATTTAGCTAAAGCATTACTGATTTTGTTATTAGGTGTAGTTAAATTAGTATTGAATATCCATACATTACGCAGTTTATAGGAAAATAACTCAAAATATGTATACTCATGCATGAAAATGTGGTAAAATATTCATATAGATAATTATAATAAAATAGTATTAAGTATATATTCTAATTAAGTTGGAAATGTTGAAGAATCTCCTTATTATGGGCACCTTGGGGATTTGGAGTTAATGGTGCAACCGGCCAATGATTAATTTGTTAATTAATTGTTGGCTTTTTTTACGTGATTTAAAAAATCATTGTGAAAAAAGCCAACAGTATCCTTCATATCTTAATATGGTTGGCGTTGAAAATAATATTAAATTCAACAATTAACGATAACATTTCCAAGAGATAGAATAAAATTGAAGTTGAATTTTAAGTGTGATAAAATATCGTTGTGCGTCCCAATATAGCCTGTTACGATGGCATAAAAGCGGAAAATGAACGGTTATCATACAATAAAAAAAGAAAGAAATGCTAAACATATGAAGGCAGATTATTTTGCATAATTTGTTTTAGATGAAGGGGAATACTATGAGAAGTCAGATTTTAAGACCTAAAATATTACATAGAAAGCGTGTAAATAAGTTGTTATCTCAAATATTTGAGGTACCTATATTTTTTGTTTCTGCATCTATGGGATATGGTAAAACAACTTCTGTTAAAAGTTTTCTGGATAGAAAAAAAGGAATGAAAACTATTTGGTTTGATACTGGAAATGAAGAAGATGATGATGTTTGGATGTGGCATAAGTTCTGTGCTGCAATTAAGACTACAAATGTTAAATTGAGTCAAAGATTAAGTGCATATGGATTTCCTAAAAATAACATGGATGTATACCGAATAATTGATACTATTCGTGATGCAGTAAAACAGAAAACTGTTATAATAATTGATGATTGGTATGATCATAAAACCCTCTATATCAATTACTTGATAAAAGTTATAGCCTTAGAGGAAATACCTGATTTACATATTGTGATAATAAGCCGTAACAAGCCAGCTAATCAATTTGTTGAACTTGAGCTGAAACAGAAATGCTTAGTAATGTGGCAGGATGATATAGCATTCACTTTCGAAGAAACAATAGAGTTTTTTGAGATTAATGGAATAAATTTAACAGAAAAAGAAAAAGCAGAAGTGTATGAGTATACAGGGGGATGGACTTCAGCTACTTATTTAGCATTATTACAATATTACAATGAGAATACTTTTGATAATATTCCCAAAGCTACGGAGTTAATTAAGAAAGCTGTATATGATAAATTTGATGAAACGACAAAGCAGATTCTTTTAAAGCTTGCACCAGTTGAATACTTTACATTGGAACAAGCTATTTATATAACAGAAAACGAAAAATCTAATGAAGTGATTAAGGAATTATTATCAAATAACTGCTTTATAAAATATGATAGAAAGTCTAAGACTTATGCACTGCATTCTATTTTAAGAAGTGCATTAAAAGAAGAAATTATAGCATTAGATATTGATTCAAATGAAATTAATAATGTCTGTGGAGATTGGTATTATAAAATTTCAAAAGATATAGAAGCGATGGAGTATTATTATAAGGCGAAAAACTATGAACGCATACTTGATTTAATAGAGAGAAATGATACCATAAATTTAACAAAAGTATGGAAAAAAATTATTAGAATAGTTTTCAATGAGCTGACAATGGAACAAAAGGTAAATAGGCCTATAGCATATTTAAAACATATATTTTTCTATATACTCTATGAAAACCCGCAAGCAGGAAAAGAACTTCTATATGAATTATGGGTCATTTATGAAGTAAATGAGGAATTAAAGGATAGAAACCAAGTACTTGGAGAAATTTCATTTTTAGAAAGTCTCTTGGTGCTTAATGATGTTGAGAAAATGATAGAATATCAAAAGAAAGCATATGAATTATTTGATGGCGGAATGTCTAAAATTGCAAATAACAAAATGCCAATTACTTTTGGTTCTCCACATTTTTTATATTTGCATCATACAAAAAATGGTAGGCTTAAGGAAATGGTGGATTATTTTAAAGAAGGAATAATTTATTTTGATCATATATCGAACGGAGGAGCAGCTGGAGCAAGTTATTTTATGAGTGCTGAATATTTTTTTGAGACAGGTGATATTTATAATGGAGAGTTATTTGCATATAAAGCCCTACATAAGGCAAAAACTAAGAATCAGACAAGTATTATAATCTGTTCGCTTTTTCTTTTGATGAGAATTTCAATAAATAAGAATGATAAATATGAAGTAAGAAATAAGTTTAATAGTTTAATAA
Source organism: Clostridium sp. BL-8 (assembly GCF_002006495.1). NCBI lineage: Bacteria > Bacillati > Bacillota > Clostridia > Eubacteriales > Clostridiaceae > Clostridium > Clostridium sp. BL-8. Next base: position 3,046 of record NZ_LZZL01000074.1, on the reverse strand, counting down.
GTGAATATAAAAGCTTGGATATTCCAAGATTTTTAAATGGGACAGATATTGCATTGGGATATATTGATGGAATTACTGGGAATTCAAATGATATACATATATGGCTTAATGATGATGATAATCCCAATTTACAAATATTTTCTCCGTATATTGGAATGGGGTATATTGTATCTGGACTAGCGATGATGCTTAAAAGAAGTTATATTGAATTAGAGATTCAGGCAGAAGTCATGTTGGAAATTTATTCTGGAAGGAATTATATTTTTGGAATACTATATTCGTACATATTTGATTCAATTGCTAAGTACAATTTGCACGATACAGAAAAAGCGCAAAAGTCATTGATCAAAGCAATGGAATTAGCAAAAAAAGATAATATTGTGATGTGCTTCATTGAATTATCACCCCATATATTGCCTATATTAAGGGGAATTAGAAGAAAAGATGAGTATGCAAAAATGTTGCTGACTAAATGCAATGAATTTAATGACATCTATGTGAAAAATTATGCCTTCGGAGAAAAAGTAGAATTGACTCCAAGAGAATTAGAAGTAATGAAATTAGTAGATGAAGGTTATAAACAAAGTGAAATTTCGAAGGAATTAAATATTGCATTAGTTACTGTTAAAAAGCATATAGCATCTGTTTATTTAAAATTAAATGTAAAGAATAAAATGATAGCGATAAATTTATTAAAAGAAAAAGGTATGATTTAAAAAAATAAAAAAATATAATTTATTCAAAAAAGTATACTTTAGTATAATATACAACTGTTTTAAATGAATATATAATATGATTGTTGAGAGATTTAAGGGTAATATAAAGGGTGAAATTACATCAACTAGGGTAAAGCACTTATATTTGAATCATTTAAAGAATTTAGGGGTAGGTATTACATATATTTAAGGGTAAGTATTATACATATTTAGGGGTAAATTTGTATTATAGAATTTTTGATGGGTGTACATAGTTTAAGCGAGCGGTTATTTAAAGAATGATGAGATAATATAAGTGCAGAGTAAAATAAGGGTATTGGTTGGCTATAAGGGGTAGCTAGGCTGAGGTATATAATAAGCATTTGTTATATGAAATTAAGAGGTATTTTCTTAATTTTCGTAGAGAAGTGCTTATTATATTTTTTTAGGAATAAATTATAAATAATAGAATTAATTAAAAGAGATTTCACTAAATCTTTTATACTTTTGTATATTATGCTATAATATTTAAGGATATTTTTTTAATGGAGGATTTTTAGGATGAAACACATAAAAACTATAAACAAACCAAATATCAAAAATAGTTTATGTAAACCAGGATGCAAAGAATGTGCAAACTCATGCCAATCAGCTTGTAAGACATCTTGTACAGTTGCAAACTTAGAATGTGAAAACTAATTTTCAAGCAGTAGCTATATGGTTACTGCTTACTTTAGGCATATGAAAGAAAATAGTAAGTCTATGAGTTATTTTCTGGAGTATGCCTTATATGTTGAGGAGGAAAATAAATTGTCTTTAATACATAAATTTAAACAAGGTGAAAATTATTTTGTCTTAGATGTAAATACAGGTGCTGTTCATGTTGTAGACGAGCTAGTTTATGATATATTAGATGATGATAAATTAAGAAATAAAAAAGAAGTGTTAGATTCTCTTAGCGGAAAATATGATGAAGAAGAACTTTCTGAAGCATATGATGAAATTCAAGAATTAGCTGAAGAAGGAATTCTTTACTCAGAAGACCAATATGAAGAAATAGCACACAGCTCTATGGATGATAGAGATTATATAAAAGCCATCTGCTTAAATGTAATTCATGGATGTAACCTAAGATGTAAGTATTGTTTTGCTGATGAAGGGGAATATCATGGACATGGTGGTGTCATGAGTGCTGACACAGCAAAAAAAGCAATAGATTATGTAATTAAAAGAAGTGGTCCAAGAAAAAATATAGAAATTGATTTGTTTGGTGGAGAGCCGACTTTAATAATGGATACTATAAAAGAAATAATCCAGTATGCTAGAGATAATGAGGAAAGATGGGGTAAGAAAATTAGATTTACAATGACTACTAATGCGACCCTCTTAACTCCAGATATGATGGATTATATGGATAAGGAAATGGGAAATATAATCCTTTCTTTAGATGGAAGAAAAGAAGTTAATGATAAGGTTAGAATTAAGCCAGATAAGAGCGGATCATATGATGATATAATTCCTAATATTAAGGAAATGATAAAGAGAAGAACTAAGGGAAAAACTTATTATGTAAGAGGTACCTTTACAAGAGAAAACACAGATTTCTATGAAGATGTAATGGCTATGGTTAATGAAGGTTTTAGAGAATTATCCATAGAACCTGTTGTGTTAGAAAATGGACATCAGCTTGCAATTCGTGAAGAAGATATTGACACAATATTTGATAATTATGATAAGTTATATGAAGAAATGGCGAGAAGAAAAAGAGAAGGTAAGGATGAATTTAAATTCTATCATTTCAATATAGATCTTCAAGGCGGCCCATGTGTTTATAAAAGAATTTCAGGATGTGGAGCAGGTTTTGAATATGTGGCAATAACTCCACAAGGCGAAGTATATCCATGCCATCAATTTGTTGGGAAAGAAGAGTTTAAACTAGGAAGTATTTATGAAGATACTTATGATACTGAACTTGCTAAGAAGTTTAAGAAGGCCCATATATATAACAAACCTAAATGTAAAGAATGCTGGGCTAAATTCTATTGCAGTGGCGGATGCCAAGCAAATAACTTTAATTTCAATGGTGATATGAATATCCCTTATGAAATTGGATGTAAAATGCAGAAGAAGAGAATTGAATGTGCAATTGCATTGAAAAGTGAAGAAAATTAAAAGTTAATAAGCAAATTTTGATTATGTGGTGACTAACCGAAATCACATACATATTTATTCCATAGGACTTATGAAATTTTCGCTGGAAAGTTATAAGTGAAAGGTTGTACCCATTTCTGCATGCTCCTCAAACAAGTTGAGGACAAGCAGCAAATGGAACAACCTTTCACTAACAACTT
>NZ_LZZL01000073.1:0-29789 GCF_002006495.1 Clostridium sp. BL-8 | reverse complement strand
ATAAATAACGAGTCCAAAATAGCCTTGCAAGTGGACTTGTTATTTATTTGATAGTGCCTTACATATTGAAACTTTTTAGTTCCTAATCTAATAAGTTTTCTTATCTAAAAAAATTCTATACTTTTATGTATAATAAAAAAATATTACTGAAAAATAATATTTCCAGTAATATTTAAATAATAAATTTGCTATTAACACAAGATTATCTAGAGTCCCGAGTATTTGGCTTTTACTATGACGACCACATCAAAGCAATAGCTGATTTAAATAGCAATTAGCTTATTTCTTTAGCTATTGTCTTCTTTTTATTATCAATAATATTTTTCTACACTACTGTTTCAAATTCCATACTGTTTATAGACTTTTTTAAATTATCAGCTGCACCTGTCACTTCATCCCCCATAGAATTCAACTCCTTAGCCTTATCAGAAATTTCCTCTGTAGTTAGTACTATTTCTTGAGACATTGATTCTATTTCTTTAATTCCTGTTAATATAGTTTCCTTTTCATTATTTACATTGTTGAACGCCTCTACTATTTCTCGTACTTTCGGTATTATGACATTAATTACTTCTGAAATTTCATTAAATACATTTATAGTTTTATTAACCGCATGGTTTTGTTCAATTATATCATTATCTATTACTGATGTTCCTTTATTTATTATGTAAATATTTTTTGATATGTTGCTTACTATACTATGTATTTTATTTGAAGAAGCTTGGCTCATCTCTGCAAGCTTTCTTATTTCACTTGCAACTACACTAAATCCCTGACCAGCTTCTCCTGCTCTAGCAGCTTCAATTGCAGCATTCAAAGCTAAAAGATTAGTTTGCTCAGAAATGTTCTTTATTAATTCGGTCATCTCATTTATGCTTTTTATATCCTCTGTCATCACATGCAAAGCTTCGGCAAAACTACTAAAATTATTATTAAGATTTCCAATTATTAAAGATACCTCTTTTAAATCTTCATTTGTGTTTCTGGATTTTCCACCAATTTTATTTGCTAATTTATCTATATTTATAGCATTGTTATTTACTTCTTTTATATACTCTCCAAATTGAAATAATCGTCCCACAATATTAGATACATTTATGCTTTGATTTTTACTAGCATCAGTAACTATATCTGTAGATTTAGATATAGCATTAGTTAAATCCAAAATGTCCTCTGAAATATATGTTAGTCCAATAGCTTGAGCGTCTATATCTTCCGAATTTTTCTTAATCTCCTCTGACATTTTACTAAATCTAATTATCATAGTATTTAGCAGTCTGCCTATTTCTCCAGTACCTGCTCTATCTTTTAAATATTTTTCATCTATCTCTATAAAATTTCCACTTTTCATTCCCATAATAGTTTTATTTAACATTTTTAACTCTCTTGTCTTCTTCAATCCTGAAATCGCAACAAAAATACTAAATATTAACAAAAAAGCAACATCTATATCTATCACTAAATCCCCATAATAATACATATAATTAATTAAAATAAAAATACAAATTAATAAAATTATCAAGATTAGTATCTTACTTATTAAGTTTCTTTTTGCAGTATTATTCAATCTAATATTTAGTTCATCAATCATTAATTTCACCCCCAGATGTTTTAGTAAAAATATCATTTGTGCATATATAAAGAAAAAATAAGCAACTGCTGTATATGATTTCTTACTACAATCTGATAGCTTCATTATTCTAGAATCACAACTTTTAATTTTAGAATGTGCCATCTGGATTTCTTAGAAATCTGAATACAACTTATTGCTTATTTTAATTAGTTATATATAATCTTAATCCTATTTTTTCTCAATCTTTATTCCATGGCATGCACTTGCTGAAGAGCATCCTGAGCAACCACAGCCACATCCACTTTCTCCATTTTTAGCTTTTTTAATTTGTTTTCCCATTACATATGCCACAAAACCAAATATAACACCGGCTAATATAATTGTTGCTATCATATATACTCCTCCTTTAAATGTAGCTTGTTTATCTATATTCTATTACATCATCATTAAATAATATTAAGTCAATACATCTTTCTATTTTATATAACTCAATTCATTGCTGGTTAATTTTTCTTTTGAATCTCTTTTCCCTGTCCAAACTAGAATTAAAACTACTACTACAGCTATAGCTATTGAACTAATAGCTCCAATCAAGCTTCCAGTTCCGAGTAGAAAGCTTCCAACCTGATTAACAATAAGTGCAACCAGATAAGCAGTTCCTGTTTGGAAAGCTAGAGTTATAAATGTCCATTTCCAGTTTCCCATTTCACGTCTTATTGCACCAATTGCTGCAAAGCAAGGAGCGCAAAGTAAATTAAATGCCATAAATGCAAATCCACCTGCTGCTGTAAACATTATACTAATATTATTAATTAACGCTGGATCTGCTTCCGATGCACCTGATATTCCAAATAAAACTCCGAAAGTTCCAACTAAATTTTCTTTAGCTATAAGTCCAGTAACAGTTGTAACTGTAGCCTGCCAATTACCAAAACCAAGAGGCGCAAAAATAGGAGCTATCAAATTTCCGATGCTTGCTAAAATACTTTTATCTGCATCTACCATTTCTAAAGACCAATTAAAGGATTGTAAAAACCATATTACTATACAAGAAGCAAGAATGATTGTTCCTGCTTTTTTTGCATATGCTGTTGCTCTATCCCACATATGCATAAAAACACTTTTTGCACTTGGTATATGATATTGAGGAAGCTCCATAACAAATGGTGAAGCATCTCCTGAAAATAATCTAGTTTTCTTCAATATAATACCACCAATGATAACCATTATCATACCTAAGAAATACGCTGATGCTGCAACCCACTGTGCATCATTGAAAAATGCTGATGCAATTAATGCTATAACAGGTAGTTTCGCGTTACAAGGAATAAAAGTTGTTAACATTATTGTCATTTTTCTATCTCTATCATTTTCCATTGTACGAGTTGCCATTATACCAGGAACTCCACAACCTGAACTAATTAACATTGGAATGAAAGCTTTTCCTGAAAGGCCAAACTTACGGAAAATTCTATCCATTATAAATGCTACACGCGCCATATATCCACAATCTTCAAGGACTGATAAAAACAAGAATAAAAGTATTATTTGTGGAATAAAACTAAGTACTGTTCCAACACCATTAATTATTCCATCTATCACTAGACCTTGCATCCAGTCAGCAACATTTGCACTTACCATCCAGTTTGTCACATTATCTTGAATTATACCTCCAAATAATGTATCAGTTATCCAATCTGTTCCACTTCTTCCCACCATAACTGATATATAATATACCGCAAACATAATAACAACAAAAATTGGAAGCCCTAAAAATCTATTAGTAACAACTCTATCTATTTTATCCGATGTGTTTTCTTTTCCCTTACTGTTCTTTTTAACAGTATCAGAAACTACTTTTCCTATGAATCCATATCTATCCCCTGTTACTATACTTTCACTATCATCATCTAACTCAGTTTCATATTTTTGTATTATTGATTCTACTTCTTCTAAAATGCTTTTTGAAATATTTAACCTTTCAATTACATTTTCATCACGTTCAAAAAGTTTAATTGCAAGCCAGTGCTTTTCTATGTTTTCAATTTTAATCTTATTTATAATAATTCTTTCAATTTCTTCAAAGGCTTTTCTAGATTCATTAGAATAATCTAACACAAATGCTGGTTTCTTTTTTGCTTTTGCAACTTCTATTGCTTTTTCAGCTGCTGCCTTAATCCCATCTTTCTTCAATGCTGAGGTTTCAATAATTGGACACCCAAGAAATTTTGATAACTTATTAATATCTATCTTATCTCCATTCTTTTCTACTATGTCCATCATATTAAGAGCTACAACTGTTGGAATTCCGAGTTCTAATATTTGCGTTGTTAAATATAAATTTCTCTCAATATTAGATGCATCAACTATATTAATTACCGCATCTGGTTTATCATTTATCATAAAATTACGTGTTACCACTTCTTCAAGTGTATACGGAGATAATGAATAAACTCCTGGTAAATCAACAATTTCAACATCTTTATATCCCTTTAATTTACCACTCTTTTTTTCTACTGTTACTCCAGGCCAATTACCAACATATTGGGATGAACCTGTAAGTTCATTAAACATAGTAGTCTTTCCGCAGTTTGGATTACCTGCCAAACCTATTTTTATTGACATTTTTATTCCCCCACTTCTTCAGTTTACGATTTATGGTGAAATTCTTTCAGAATTTCCTTAATTTTTCTATATTACTTTAGAATATTTTACTTCATTCTTTTTCTGACTTTATATTTGGTAAATCACTCTACTATTATCATTTCAGCATCTGCTTTTCTAAGTGATAATTCATATCCTCTGATTGTTACTTCTATCGGATCTCCAAGTGGAGCTACCTTACGTACATATACTTCGCAACCCCTTGTAACTCCCATATCCATAATACGTCTACGGACTGCTCCTAAGCCATCAACCTTTTTAACTTTAACAGTTTGTCCACATTTTATTTCCTTTAATGTGCTCATTTAACTAATCCTCCTAAACTATTATTCTGCTCGCCATGCCTTTATCTAATGCAACTCTGCTCTCTTTAACATTTATTATAAGGTTTCCTCCAAGTTCAGATATGATTTTAATTGTTTCTCCAACAACAAAACCCAGGCTATTTAGGAATCTTTTTGTCTCATCATTTCCAGTAATTCTTTTAATATTCATTTCATCACCTTTAGTGGCTAATATTAATGGCATATGATTTTCCTCCTCAAATTTTAGTTTGTTTTATCATCTCTTATAATTCCATAAAAATTATTTATTAAATAAAATTAAGATAATATATATTACCTAAATCCTTGTATTTATAAGACGAATAAAAACCTCATTCAATTGATAATGATTTTTATTCCTTTTCTATAGTTATAATACCATGTTTTTAAGTAATTGAAAATGATTTTCATTAATTTTTATAAAAAATGTATTTTTATTATATGGCAACGTTTTATTTTAAAGCATTAATTTTATTTGCCTTATTTATTTTAAAATTGTTAACAAGCAATATAATTTAACTTGATAACAAAAAAATAGAATACACATTAATCTTTTCAACTTAATGTATATTCTATCAATTATAAAATCTATTTTTTATTTATTTGATTGTGCCTAAAGCATTTCTTCTAATGTATTTCTAACAGCTTTAATGAAGTCAAAGGTATTTAACTTTTGAATACTTTCATGTTCTGCAAGTGCAGCTAAATCACCAGTCATCTTTCCATCTTCAATAGTCTTAATTGAAGCCTTTTCCAACTTATCTGCAAAATTGATTAGCGCACGGTTTTCATCCAACTCTCCTCGCTTTCTCAAAGCACCTGTCCATGCAAATATCGTTGCTACAGAATTTGTTGAAGTCTTCTCACCTTTTAAATGATTATAATATTGATCTTGTACTGTTCCATGAGCTGCTTCATATTCATAATTTCCTTCTGGTGAAACTAATACTGAAGACATCATGGCAATTGATCCAAAGGCAGCCGCAAGCATATCGCTCATTACATCTCCATCATAATTCTTGCACGCCCAAACTATTCCTCCGCTACATTTCATTATATTAGCTACAGCTGCATCTATTAATGTATACTTATAGTTAATTCCTGCTTCTTCAAATTTTACTTTATACTCATTATCAAATAATTCTTCGAATATATCCTTAAAAGTATGATCATATGTCTTTGAAATTGTATCTTTACTTGCAAACCATAAATCCTGTTTAACATCTAATGCAAAATTAAAGCAGCTTCTTGCAAAGCTTTCTATTGATTCATTTAAATTATGCATTCCCATAACAACGCCTTCATCAGAAAAGTTATGTATTAATGCTCTCTTTTCTTCACTATTTTCAGAAGTAACTACAAGCTCACATTTAGCTTTACCTTCGACCTTTATTTCTACTGCCTTATATATATCCCCATAAGCATGTCTTGCTATTGTAATTGGTTTATTCCATGATCTAACGTACGGCTTTACACAATCAACTATTATTGGTACTCTAAATACAGTTCCATCTAGTATTGCTCTAATAGTACCATTAGGACTTTTCCACATTTCTTTTAAATTATATTCTTTAACTCTTGCTGCATTAGGTGTAATAGTTGCACATTTTACGCCTACCTTATATTTCTTAATTGCTTCTGCTGCATCTACAGTAACTTGATCATTAGTTTCATTTCTATACTCTAGCCCAAGATCATAGTATTCTGTATTTAATTCGATAAACGGATTTAATAATTCCTCTTTTATTGCACCCCAAACTATTCTTGTCATTTCATCTCCATCCATTTCAACGATTGGATTTGACATTTTAATCTTATCCATACTTATTGCCTCCTATATTGCTTATATTTATAAAAATAATTATACAGTATTGCCTGTTTTTTATCAATTAAGGTACATGAAATAAAATTCCATTACAATCAAAGATGGAGCACTTCATTTCTGAAGTACCCCATCTTTTCATTCTCTATTACTATATGTCAATTAAACGTTGAATAACATATCGCTATAAGTTGGTATTGGCCAGAATTCTTTATCTACTAGAGTTTCTAGCTTATCAGCATCTGCTCTTAAAGTATTCATTTGCTCAAATACTTCGTATCTGTACAGCATTCCTAAATCGAAGATATCACCTTCGAAATTATCAGCCTTTTCAACTAATTTTTCAAGAAGAGCTACATTTTTATTTAATGAAGCTGTTAACGTTGAAACTTCAGTTAATAATTCTGTTTGAACTGATATATCAGCACTAACTCCAGTAGCCTTAATTGTATTTATTGATGTTGCAAGACTTGTAGCAAACTTAATTACAGCAGGAATAATTTGACGTTTTGCCATTTCAAGTGTTGTTAATGCTTCTATATTTATAATCTTATTGTAGTTTTCAAGAGTAATTTCATAACGAGATGTTGCTTCTACTTTAGTTAATACTCCATGTTTTTCAAGTACTGCTTGATTCTTTTCAGAAATCATAGCTTTAGCTGATTCTACTGTAGACTTTATGTTTGGAAGTCCTCTTCTTTCAGCTTCAGCAACCCATTCATCTGAATATCCATTACCATTAAAGATTACTTTCTTATGGTTCTTAACAATATCAGTTAAGATTGTTTGGATTTCTGCATCTAAATCAGTAGCATTTTCTAATTTTTCTGCAATTTCAGATAAAGTTTCAGCAACTATTGTATTTAAAACGAAGTTACATCCAGCAATTGATGCTGATGATGGAACCATTCTAAATTCAAACTTATTTCCAGTGAACGCAAATGGAGAAGTTCTGTTTCTATCAGTTGCATCCTTAGGAAGTGGAGGTAATGTATTTACTCCAATAGTTAACTCACTTGCAGATTTAGAACTTGTAGCAGGACCTTTTTCAATTTGTTCTAATACATCTTCTAATTGATCTCCTAAGAATATAGAGATTATAGCTGGTGGAGCTTCGTTAGCACCTAATCTGTGATCATTTCCAGCATTAGCAGCTGATACTCTTAATAAATCTGGATATTCATCAACAGCTTTTATTACCGCACAAAGGAATAAAAGGAATTGTTTATTATCATGTGGAGATTTACCTGGTTCAAGAAGATTCATTCCATCATCAGTTCCCATTGACCAGTTGTTATGCTTTCCTGATCCGTTTACTCCAGCAAATGGCTTTTCATGAAGTAAGCAATATAAGCCATGTTTTTCTGCAACTCTCTTCATTACTTCCATTGTTAATTGATTATGGTCAGTTGATATATTAGTTGTACTAAATATAGGAGCTAATTCATGTTGAGCAGGTGCAACTTCATTATGCTTAGTTTTAGCTAATATTCCAAGCTTCCAAAGCTCCTCATCTACTTCTTTCATGAAATCAGAAACTCTTTCTTTTATTGTTCCAAAATAATGATCTTCAAGTTCTTGTCCTTTTGAAGGCTTTGCTCCAAATAATGTTCTTCCTGTTAATATAAGGTCTTTACGAGCATCATACATTTTCTTATCAATTAAGAAATATTCTTGCTCTGGACCTACTGTTGTAATAACTTTTTGAGTAGTAGTATTACCTAGTACTCTCAAAACACGTAGGGCTTGTTTATCTAAAGCTTCCATTGAACGTAATAATGGAGTTTTCTTATCTAAAGCTTCTCCGTTATAAGAACAGAATGCAGTAGGTATACATAATGAACCATCCTTGATAAATGCTGGTGAAGTACAATCCCATGCAGTATATCCTCTAGCTTCAAAAGTAGCTCGGAGTCCTCCAGAAGGGAATGATGATGCATCAGGTTCACCTTTAATTAATTCCTTACCTGAGAATTCTAATATAACTTTTCCGTCAGCAGTTGGACTTATGAAAGAATCATGTTTTTCAGCAGTGATTCCAGTCATTGGTTGGAACCAGTGAGTAAAATGAGTCGCCCCTTTTTCAACAGCCCAATCTCTCATTGCAGCAGCAACAACATCTGCAACTTCTGGATCAAGAGAAGTTCCTTTTTCAATTGTCTTTTTTAAAGCTTTATAAGTAGCCTTTGGAAGACGTTCTTTCATTACAGCATCGCTGAATACATTTGAAGCAAAAATTTCATTAATTTTGTTCATTAATAAGATCCCCTTTCAGATATACAATTTATTGTTTAAATTGCTTTTTGCACATTTTTAAATTAATAATTTTATAAAAATTTTAGAATATAAATATTATATTGTCAACAAGAAATATAGAATAAAACAGCAGTTATTTCCCTTTTATATGAAAATTTGGAATAAAATGCATATAAAAAAATAAAAAGCCAAAGATATATTATTACAACAATATTCTCTAGCTCCATTGCTAAAATTTTATTCAATTAATACTAAACCAAGTTTTTTCGCCAATACATAAAAGCTACCATAGCCTTAAATATATCACATCTTAATTATACTATATTGTTAAGTGTTGTTCAATACTGAAATTTTATTTCGACTAATATTTTATTATTATAAACATAAATTGCACATTTTCCACAATTATTCATTATTTACCTTTATTGTATATTTTTAACCAGAAAATATTAATTAATAAAATATCACTTTTTCTTAGGCACATGAAAAGAAATAACAATTCCAAAACTGCCATGAATAGTTTTTCATCAGACAAGGAAGTAGATTGCCCTCATAGCGGGCCTATTAGGTCAATCTACTGACGCAGAATGATGGAAAATAGGCTGGCAGATGGATTTGTTATTTTTTTGATTGTGCCTTATTTTCTACATCTTCAAATTCAACGTCTATAACTTCTCCATTAGTGTAGTCATCAGTTGATTGTTCATAACTCTGGTAATTATCGTTATTATTTTTATTATTCTTTACTTTATTATTTTTACTCTTTTTCTTTACAAATCCAACAATTTTCATAACTATATATCCTATAATTCCAACTAATAAAAGCCATGGAAGCATTTTTAAAATCATTGATAACACAAAAAATACTATGAAAACGCTGACTCCAATATATATATATCTTTTTATATTTCCATTCATTATACTTAAACCTCTGCATTACTTAATTTTTATCACATATGTAGTGATTTTCTCTCATCAAAGTAGAATACTATGCGTAAAAAACATTATATGAAAAACTAATTTATTTAAAATATTCACTATAAATAAACTTTCTTAATCGGTTACAATTATACCTTAAGAATATATAATTTACAATGTATAAAATAAAATCTCTTTTAATAGTAGGGGTAACAAGTACGGCAAACGATATATAATTTATAATGTGTAAAATAAAATTATTACTTATCTATGAGATGAAAATTTATATGTTATAATTATGCTAATTACAAGCACCATTGTAACGACTAATCCGCCTTCCGGCCCAAAACTTCCTCCATTAATTATATTAGAACTTATCACTCTTATATTGTATAAAGAATCTGTCTCAGCACCACTTACTGAAAATCCGAAAATAGGACCTTGAAAATAGTTCCACGCTATATGATAGCCTATACACATCCATAAGTTTTTAGTCTTAATATATATTCCTGCCATAAAAACTCCAAATAAGAACAAATTAATATACGCTAATAAACTTATACCTTGGTTCATTGAATGTAACAACGAAAAAATTACAGATGAAACTATAATCGGAACAAACCATGATTTTCGGCCTTCCTTTAAAATATTCATACAATATCCTCTAGAAAAAAGTTCTTCACTTATTCCAACAAAAATAAAAATAATTAGTTGTATAATTAATGGGTATAAAATACTTGTCTTACTCAAGCCACCTTGTAATTTTACTGACTTAGTACATATAAGTATAAGAGCAACTATTATAAATGACATTGCACCTATAATTACTCCAAAGCATAAATCACTCAAACTGCCTTTTGTCTTAGTAATGCCGATATCTTTGATACTCTTCCTTTCAAATATTCTCCAAAATAGAATAACATAAAATATCATACAAATACATTGGATTAATATTAAGCACACAGATGGAAAGCTGCTAATAGTTGAAAGCTGTTTATTTAAATAATTTGCATACAGAGCATTATTGACTGCAAATTCTGGATTTACAGCTAATATAACTGCTTTATAGATCATAAAAAAAATATCAGACAGTATATTTAGCGTTATATAGAAAGCTAAAAAAAGACCTCCTATTTTTAATAAAGATTTTATCAAGTTATTTTTGCACTTTAGACCCCTCATTATTTTCCTCAACTCTTTCTTTTAAAATATTATGTTTTACATAAGACACAATCAAATAAATAACAAGTCCATTTGCCAGCCTATTTTCATGTGCATAATCAATTTTTATATACTTATAATATATTATGATAACTTTCAATAATATAGAAATATTTAGAATACTTTATTAAATAAAAATCGCAAAAAATCCCCCTAGAAATTTTTCTAGGGGGATTAATCTTATTATTTTATTTTCTTAAGAATTCATTAACAGCTATTCCTGCTTGTATTCCTTCACTTATTGCTGTTACAACTAATGATTGTCCACGTCTTGCATCACCTGTTGCAAACACTTTAGGAATATTAGTTTCAAAGTCTTCATTTGATGCTTTTATATTGGTTCTTGCATCTGATTCAACTCCAAATGCTTCCTTAATATAACTTTGTGAACCTGTGAAGCCCATTGCAAGTAATACGAGTTCTGCTTGGTAAGTCTTCTCTGATCCTTTAACTGGCACTGGTCCAAATCTTCCATTTTCGTCTTTTTTCCATTCTACCTTTACAGTATCAACACTTTCAAGATTTCCATCTTTATCAGCATGGATAGCCGTAACTGTTGTTAAATATTCTCTAGGATCTCTGCCATACAAATCTATAAATTCTTCTTGTCCATAATCGACCTTAAGAATCTTAGGCCATTCTGGCCATGGATTATTTGCAGCTCTTTCCTTAGAAGGTTCACCCATTATTTCAAATTGAACTAATGACTTACATCCATGTCTAAGCGAAGTTCCAACACAGTCTGTACCTGTATCTCCACCACCAATTACAATTACATTCTTACCTTCTGCAGATACATAATTATTATCTGCATGCTTTGAATCTAAAAGGCTCTTAGTATTAGCTTTTAAGAAATCTACAGCAAAATGAATTCCTTTAACATCATTTCTTCCTTCTGCTACAAGATCTCTAGGCTGTGATGCTCCTGTAGCAAGAACTACAGCATCATATTCATCTAAGATTTCCTTAGCATTATAGTTTTCACCCACATTTGCATTAGTTACAAATCTAACGCCCTCTTCTGCCATAAGGTTTATTCTTCTTAAAATAACTTCTTTATCAAGCTTCATGTTAGGAATTCCATACATTAATAATCCACCTGGTCTGTCACTTCTTTCAAATACAGTAACCTTGTGACCACACTTATTTAATGTATTTGCTGCTGCAAGCCCTGCTGGACCTGAACCTATTACAGCAACCTTCTTACCTGTTCTTTTTAAAGGCGCATTTGCTTTAACTATTCCATTATCAAAAGCTGTATCAATTATAGCTCTTTCATTTTCTTTTATAGTAACTGAAGGACCATTTAATCCTGCTGTACATCCAGCTTCACATGGTGCTGGACATACTCTTCCTGTAAATTCAGGGAATGGATTAGTCTTATTTAATCTTTCGTAAGCTAAATCCCATTTTCCTTTATATACTAGGTCATTCCATTCAGGAATTAGGTTGTGAAGTGGACATCCTGATACCATGCCTGAAAATAATACTCCTGATTGACAAAATGGAACGCCACAATCCATACATCTAGCACCTTGGATACATTGTTTATCTAAAGGAAGTCTTGTATGAAATTCGTTATAATCTTGTAATCTTTCCTTTGGTTCTCTGTTTTTGCCTTCTTCTCTATCATACTCTAAAAATCCAGTTGGTTTACCCATTCGTCTATCCCTCCTAATTTCCTTTAATTTCTTGGAATGTTTTTATTAATGCTTCATCCTCATCACATCCAAGATTTTTGTACTTTTCAACAGTTTCTAAAACTCTCTTATAATCCTTTGGAATTATCTTGTGGAATTTAGATTTTTCTGTTTCAAAGTTATATAATATCTTATTTCCTTTAGGAGAGCCTGTAACTTTCACATGTTCTTCAATTAAGCTCTTTAATTCTTCTTCATCGTCTATATCTAACTCTTCTAATAAAATCATTTCTTCATTTAAGTTAATTCTGAAGTTTGGATCTTCTTCATATATATAAGCAACTCCACCACTCATACCTGCTGCAAAGTTAATACCTGTTTTACCTAAAACAACAACTTTTCCACCAGTCATGTATTCTAATCCATGAGCACCAACACCTTCAACAACTGCTGTTGCACCTGAATTTCTTACACAGAATCTTTCACCTGCAATACCATTTATAAATACTTTTCCTGAAGTCGCACCATATAAAGCAACATTTCCTATTAAGATGTTATCTTCAGCAACAAAAGTCGATTTCTTTGGAGGATATACAATAAGTTTACCACCTGATAATCCCTTACCAAAGTAGTCATTAGCATCTCCTTCAATTTCAAAAGTTAATCCCTTTGGAATGAATGAACCAAAACTTTGACCTGCTGCACCATTACACTTAATAGTAATAGTATCTTCTGGTAATCCTTCTGTACCATGTACTTTAGTTACCTCAGATCCTAAAATAGTTCCAAGAGTTCTATCGGTATTAGTTATATCAACTTCTAAGTTTGTCTTTTTACCTTCAGTTATAGCTTCCTTACATTTATCTAAGAATAATTTTTCGTCCATTACTTTATGTAACTTAAAATCATACTTCTTAGTTGAATCAAATTTAACAACTTTACCTTTATACTTATCTGGAGTATAAAGTATAGAGCTTAAATCAATACTCTTAGCTTTCCAGCCGTGAGCACTCTCTTTTTGCTTAAGCTTATCTACTCTACCAATCATTTCATCGAGTTTTCTAAATCCAAGCTTAGCCATGATTTCTCTAAGTTCTTCAGCTATAAAGTACATAAAGTTAACAACATATTCTGGTTTTCCTTTAAATCTCTTTCTAAGTTCTTCATTTTGAGTTGCCACACCGACTGGGCATGTATCTAAATTACAAACTCTCATCATAACACAGCCAAGTGCTACAAGCGGTGCAGTTGCAAATCCAAATTCTTCTGCTCCAAGAAGTGCTGCAATGGCAACATCTCTTCCACTCATTAATTTACCATCAACTTCAACTCTAACTCTTTCTCTTAAATCATTAAGTAATAAAGTTTGATGAGCTTCAGCTAGTCCAAGCTCCCAAGGAAGACCTGCATTTTTGATTGAGTTCTTTGGCGATGCACCAGTTCCTCCATCATATCCTGAAATTAATATTACTTCTGCTCCACCTTTAGCAACTCCAGCAGCAACAGTTCCAACTCCACATTCAGAAACTAGTTTAACAGATACTCTAGCACCAGTATTTGCATTCTTTAAGTCGTAAATTAATTGCGCTAAATCTTCTATTGAATATATATCATGATGTGGCGGTGGTGATATAAGCCCAACTCCTGTAGTTGAATGTCTAGTCTTAGCAATCCATGGATATACCTTAGTTCCAGGTAGTTGTCCACCTTCACCTGGTTTTGCTCCTTGTGCAAGTTTTATTTGAAGTTCATCAGCATTTACTAAGTATTCTGAAGTTACTCCAAATCTACCAGATGCAACTTGTTTTATTGAAGATCTTCTTGAATCTCCGTTTTTATCTACTGTCCATCTGTCTTTATCTTCTCCACCTTCACCAGTATTAGATTTTCCACCAATTCTGTTCATTGCAATAGCTAGAGCTTCATGAGCTTCCTTAGAAATTGATCCATAAGACATAGCTCCTGTTTTAAATCTCTTAACTATTTCTGCTACTGATTCAACTTCATCTAAAGGAATTTCATTAGAATTATAATTGAAATCTAATAATCCTCTTAAAGTTATTTCAGCTTTTTCATCATCTATTAATGAAGTACATTCCTTAAACAATTCATAATTTCCTGTTCTTGTTGCTTCTTGAAGCTTATGAATAGTTAATGGATTATATAAATGCTTCTCTTGATTTCCTTCACCAGATCTTAATTTTTCATATCCAGGTGAATCTAATGAAAAGTCAGCTGCATAAGTCTTCTCTCTAAATCCTTTTTCATGATTTATTTCTGCTTCTTTTTGTATTTCTTTTAATCCAATTCCATCAATTCTGCTTATAGTATTAGTGAAGTATTTATCTATAACTTCTTTTCCAATACCTATAGCTTCAAATATTTGAGCTCCTTGATAAGATTGTATTGTCGAAATACCCATTTTAGAAAGAATCTTAATTATTCCTTTAAGTACAGCTTTGTTGTAATTATAAACAGCCTTATCATATTCTACATCAAGTAATTTTTCTTCAATTAGTCCTCTCAAAGACTCATAAGCCATATATGGATTTACAGCAGATGCACCAAATCCAATCAATGTAGCAAAGTGATGAATTTCTCTTGGTTCTCCACTTTCTAATACTATTCCAACAGATGTTCTTGTCCCTTTTTTAACCATATATTGATGAAGTGCTGATACTGCAAGCAATGATGGAATAGGCACTTTAGCTTCGCATACATTTCTATCAGATAATACTAATACAGTATATCCTTTTTCATATGCATCCTGTGCTTTTTCAAACATTTCATCTAAGGCATTTTCTAAAGAACTACCTTTATCAAATACGATATCTATAACTTTTGCTTTTAAATTTCCGTCATTAAGTGTTTTTATTTTAGCTAATTCTTCATCATTTAATATTGGTGAATCAAGCTTTAACATTTCACAATTGGAAGGCTTGTCTTCTAATATATTTCCTTCTGGTCCTAAATAAACATTAGAAGCTGTTATTATTTCTTCTCTAATTGCATCTATAGGCGGATTAGTTACTTGTGCAAATAATTGCTTAAAATAGTTAAATAGTGGTTGAGATTCTCTAGATAATACTGCAAGTGGAACATCTACCCCCATTGCTGCAAGTGGTTCTGCTCCGCTTTCAGCCATTGGAAGCATAGTTGTCTTAACTTCCTCGTATGTATATCCAAATGTCTTTTCTAATCTTTTTCTAGTTTCCCTATCATACTCAATTCTAAGCTTTTTGCTATCTTTTATTTTATCTAATGTAACTAAATTTTCCTCTAACCATTCTCCATATGGATGTTCAGCTGCATATTCCTGCTTTAACTGTTCATCATCTATAACTTCTTTTTTAACTGTATCTACAAGAAGCATTCTACCTGGTTTTAATCTATCTTTCTTTTCTACAATTTCAGGAGGCACATCTAAAGCACCAACTTCTGAAGAAAGAATTAATCTTCTATCTTTAGTAATATAATATCTTGACGGTCTTAGACCATTTCTATCTAAAACTGCACCAACTTTTTCACCATCTGTAAATACGATAGCTGCTGGACCATCCCATGGTTCCATTAGTGTAGCGTTATATTCATAAAAAGCTTTCTTTTCTTTACTCATAGTCTTACTCTTATACCATGGTTCTGGAATTGCCATCATAACTGCTCTAGTTAAGTCCATACCATTCATATATAAGAATTCTAAGTTATTATCAAAGATCGCAGAGTCTGATCCTTCTTTATTTATAATAGGTAATACTCTGTTTAAATCTTTTCCAAGCGCTCTAGATTTTACATTTGTTTCTCTAGAATAAACTTTATTTACATTTCCACGAAGTGTATTTATTTCACCATTGTGGATCATAAATCTGTTAGGATGCGCTCTTTCCCAGCTTGGGAATGTATTAGTACTATATCTTGAATGTACTAATGCTAAAGAGGTTTCAACTCTTTCATCGTCTAAATCCTTATAGAATTCTCTAAGTTGTGTAGATAAAAGCATTCCTTTATACACAATTGTTTTTGATGAGAAAGATGCAATATAAAAAGTTTCATTTAAGAATTTACTTATCCATCCCGCTCTTTTCTCTATATTTCTTCTAACAATATATAAATTTCTTTCAAAATCTTTTCCTGGTTTTATGCCATTAGGTCTCTTTACAAAAGCTTGCATTATTGCAGGCATAGCTTCTAAAGATGCTTTTCCAAGTATTGAAGAATTTGTTTGAACTTCTCTCCACCCAATCAGTTCAAAATTCTCATCTTTGCATATATCTTCAAAAAGGCTCATAGCTTCTTTTCTTGCCTTCTCTTCCTGTGGTAAAAATACCATTGCAACTGCATAGTCGCCTTCATTACCAAGAGTTAACCCCTTTGCTTTCAATTCTTCTTCAAAGAATTTATGAGGTATGTTGAATAATACTCCTGCGCCATCTCCTGTATGCTCATCAGCGCCTGTCCCACCTCTATGCTCTAATTTTTCAAGTATAGTTAGGCAGTCTGCTAATATATCATGAGATTTTTCACCATCAATGTTAACTATTGTCCCAATTCCACAAGCATCATGTTCAAAACATGGATTATATAGCCCTTGTGCATTTGGATTATTATTTTCCATTTCAATTCCCCCTGTAATAATATATTTATTTGCACATTATTCCTTTGTTTTAAATCAAATAGGTGCATATAATTGGTTTTACTTTAAATATGTTCCAAATACTCATTTATAGTAAAACAACGAGTAAAAATATCCTTTTACGATATAGTTACTCGCATATTTACTGTAATTTACAAATTATTCTGCTTCACTCAATATTAAACTAGCAATATCTTTCATCCTTTTCCCAGAATCCATACTTATCTTCTGCATATACCTAAATGCTTCATTTTCTGTAAGTCCCGACGTTGCCATAAGATGACCCTTAGCCTTTTCTATAAGCTTTCTGTCTTCTAAAGTATGCTCTAATTTTTCTACTTGTGCTCTTAGCTTCTTAATTCTCTTTTTGCTTTGAAATATTAGATCAATAGCATTAGTCAGTAGTACATTAGAAATTTTAGTGCCAATACAATATATATCGGTATCTTCCTCTATAAATGATTTATATGGTTCATTTACAATAGCTAAAAAGCTAGTATAATCCACTAAATTTTCATAAACATCTAGTAAGCTCATATCTTTAAATTTATATCCAACTAAGACTAGGTCCGGGGAATATTGCATAAC
This sequence comes from Clostridium sp. BL-8, assembly GCF_002006495.1. NCBI lineage: Bacteria > Bacillati > Bacillota > Clostridia > Eubacteriales > Clostridiaceae > Clostridium > Clostridium sp. BL-8. The sequence continues at coordinate 12,154 of NZ_LZZL01000073.1, read as the reverse complement.
TAATCTAATCAATTCATTTCCTGAAGTACATAAAGCCAGTATTTCATAGCCTTCTTGTATTAGTAAACTCTTTAATTTCTTTGCAGTCTCAATATTGCTTAGCGCTATAATAAGTTTTCCATTTTGAGCCATCGCAATCCCCACCTTAAATTAGTAAATAAACATTACTAGATTAATATTTATTAAGATAGTTCTCTATTTCCCAATCATGAACTTTGGTTCTATAATCATCCCATTCAGCGGCTTTTCCAGCAATATAGTTAGTGTAAATATGTTCTCCTAAAGCTGTCTTAGCTAATTCACTTTCTTCCATAAACTTAACTGCTTCATATAGATTGTTTGGTAGATTATCAATTCCATTAGCTTTTCTTTCATCATCAGTCATAGCGAAAATGTTTGCTTCTATTTCATCTGGTGGTGTTAAATTATTCTTAATTCCATCTAAACCAGCTTGTAGAAGTACTGCTAATACTAAGTATGGATTAGAACTTGGATCTGGACATCTAAGCTCTACCCTTGTTCCAGCGCCTCTTGCAGCTGGCACTCTTATTAATGCAGTTCTGTTTTTGCAAGACCAAGCTAAGTAAACTGGTGCTTCATATCCTGGTACCAATCTCTTATATGAATTAACTAGTGGATTAGTTACTGCTGCAAGCCCCTTAACATTCTTTAATAAACCAGCAATAAATTGATAAGCCACTTTACTTAATCCATTTTTATCATTTTCATCAACGAAAGCATTCTTTCCATCTTTGAATAATGACATATTAACGTGCATTCCTGAACCATTGATTCCAAAGATCGGTTTAGGCATAAATGATGCATGTAGTCCATGTCTTTGAGCAATAGATTTAACAACTAACTTAAAAGTCATAATGTTATCAGCTGTAGTTAAAGCATCTCCATACTTAAAGTCAATTTCATTTTGACCTTCAGCAACTTCATGATGAGAAGCTTCAATTTCAAATCCCATTTCTTCTAAAGCTAAAGTCATATCGCGCCTAGCATTTTCTCCTAGATCAGTAGGTGCTAAATCGAAATATCCACCTTTATCTTGAGTGTTAGTTGTTGCATTTCCATTTTCATCTGTTTCAAACAAGAAAAATTCACATTCTGGTCCAACATTCATTGAATATCCAAGCTCAGCCGCATCTGCTACAGCTTTCTTTAAGATATATCTTGGATCTCCTTCAAATGGTGTTCCATCTGGTCTGTAAATGTCGCAAATTAATCTTGCAACCTTACCTTGTTGTGGTCTCCATGGAAAAATTACAAAGCTGTCTAAGTTAGGTCTTAGATTCATATCTGATTCTTCAATTCTAACAAAACCATCAATAGATGATCCATCAAACATGCACTCATTATTTAGTGCCTTTTCTAATTGCTTATCAGTAATTGCTACATTTTTTAATGTGCCGAAAATATCAGTAAATTGAAGCCTTATGAATTTCACTCCATTTTCTCTTACTAAGTTAATGACATCTTCCTTTGTGTATTTTGCCATTTACACTCCCCCCTTTTCTTAAAAAAAAGCGCACAATAGAGATATATACCATCTATTGAACGCCTTTGCTCAATTCTTTTAATAATGAAATTATATAATAATATTTATTTCAAATCAAGTGATTTTTTAAAAAAATAAATATTTTTATATCAAAAACTTTAAATAATAAAGAAATAAATATCATTTTCTTTATTATTTAAATAAAATGATTAGAAATTGGAAATCTTTAAGTTACAACTTTTCTGCATATAAAACAAAATATAACATAAATTATTTTATAGCAAAAAAATAAACGAAATCACTGCGAATTATTCATTCCATGACTCCGTTGTCAAAAGTTATCTAAATTTATATCTTCATTATACAAATCAAATTTAACCATGTCAATCAAACTGTAAAATCACTTCATGAATAATGTTAATTTTTTTTCACATATTTTAAAGGCATTCTATATTCTTTTTTTATTATTAGTTCCATCCAATATTTATTATGCATTTTTTTACTTACAATTATACATTATTAAAGTATTAGTATTTGAATTAAGGCACAATCAAATATATAGTAGGTCTCTTTGCCAGTATATTTTCATGTTCCTAAAGTATTCTCAATAATTAACTTGAACATTTTTAGATAAATTGCTACAATCTTATGTGTAAATTTATAAAAAAACATAAAAATATGGGGGCTATGATTATGAACACAATTGTAACAAAATTTGGTGGAAGCTCACTAGCAGACGCTAATCAATTCAAAAAGGTTAAGGATATAATATTTTCTAATAATGAAAGAAAATATGTAATTCCTTCAGCACCTGGTAAAAGAAATTCTAAGGATTCAAAGATAACTGATCTTTTATACCTTTGCCACGCCCATGTTTCTACGGGAATAGCTTTTGATGATGTTTTCAATCACATAAAAGACAGATATTGTGGTATTGTTAAAGATTTGAATTTGGATTTTGATATTGAAAAACATTTAGATATTGTAAAAAAAGATCTTGAAGAAGGGGCTTCAAGTGATTATGCTGCAAGCAGGGGAGAATACCTAAACGGACTAATACTTGCTAATTATTTAAATTTTGAATTTGTCGATGCTAAAGATGTTATGGTTTTTGATACAGATGGTTCACTAGATGCTGAGGCTACAAACTCCGCTCTTAATGCCAAACTATCAAAAATATCTAAAGCTGTAATTCCAGGATTTTATGGGGCAGATTGTGATGGCAATATAATAACATTTTCAAGGGGTGGCTCAGACGTAACAGGCGCATTGGTCGCTGCAAGTGTAAGTGCTGACCTTTATGAAAACTGGACAGATGTATCTGGCTTTTTAATGGCAGATCCTAGAATAATTAAAAATCCAAAGCCAATAAGCAGAATAACTTATTCTGAACTAAGAGAATTATCTTATATGGGTGCTTCAGTACTTCATGAAGATGCTATATTCCCAGTAAGAGAAATTGGAATTCCAATAAATATTAAGAATACAAACAGACCACAGGACGAAGGTACTTTTATAGTTAAGGATTGTGATATTTCAACTAACCCAACTACTGTAACTGGTATTGCAGGCAAAAAAGATTTTACAGTAATCTCAATAGCTAAAGCTTCAATGAATTCAGAACTTGGATTTTGTAGAAAGCTATTATCAATTCTTGAACAGCACAATATTTCCTTTGAAAATATGCCTTCTGGAATTGATACAGTATGTCTTGTTATTTCAGATTCTCAGCTAAAACATAAAAAGGATGCTGTTATAGACGAAATTAAAAGAACATGTAACCCTGATACAATAGAAGTTCATCCAAACTTGGCTATGATTGCAACTGTTGGACGTGGAATGGCTAAGCAAATGGGAACTGCAGCAAAAATCTTCACAGCTCTTTCAGATGCCAAAGTAAATATAAGAATGATTGATCAAGGTTCTAGTGAAATGAATATTTTAGTCGGTATTGAAAATGATGATTTTGAAAAAGGAATTACTGCAATTTATAATGCATTTAATTAAAATATATAAATAAAAATAGACCAGTATGCTGGTCTATTTTTATTTCATGCTATATTCTTATTAGGCATTATCAATTAAATAACAAATCCGCTTGAAAGGCTATTTGGGACTCGTTATTTATTTTCATGTGCCTTACTTTTCTACTAGTCAATTAAAATATTACATAACTTCATCAGTTTTTTTTGCTTTACTTCTAATAAATTCAATTATTATAGGCAATATTGAAATTAATACTATTGCAATTATCACCAATTCAAAGTTATTTTTGACTACTGGAATACTTCCAAAAAAGTACCCTAAAACTGACACAACTAATACCCACAGAACGCCTCCAATTGCATTAAAAGAAATAAATTTCTTATAGCTCATTTCACCTATTCCTGCCACAAATGGAGCAATTGTTCTTACAATAGGTATAAACCTAGCAAAAATTATGGTTTTACCGCCATATTTCTCGTAGAATTTATTAGTTTTATCAAGATGTTCTTGTTTTATGAATCTTCCGCTTTTTAAGATTTTATGACCAAAGAGCCTTCCAATTTCGTAATTTGATGTATCTCCAAGAATAGCTGCAATCATCAAAATTCCTATAAGCATATATATATTGAGCGTTCCAACAGATGCTAATGCTGCTGCTGCAAAAATCAAAGAATCTCCAGGCAAAAATGGTGTTATCACTAATCCTGTTTCTAAGAAAATTATAATAAATAACATCAAATACGTTTCAATTCCATAATTTCCAACAACAGCTGCTAAATACTTATCAAGATGTAAAAATATATCTATTATATTCATTTGTTTCCTCCCATATGCAAATATAACATTTACATTTTATTAAGTTGTTTATCATATGTTATTATATCGTATTAATAAAAAAAGTAAAATTAAGATTTTATTAAAAATAAACTTTATAATCATTTTTAATTTTTTTATCATTATACATTCTTTTATCAGCTATCCGCATAAGTTGACCTAAATCCCTTCCATCTCTCCCATATACCGCATAGCCTATACTTATTTGTGTCTTTTCTTTCTTAAAAATCTTCGTTACTCGATCTTTAATATAAAAAATAATTTTTTCTACTTCTTTTTCACTTACATTTCCTAAAAATGCAACGAATTCATCTCCGCCTGTTCTTCCGATAAATCCATTCTTGCCTATCTCCTCTTTTATAATTGTAGCAGAATCAGTTATATACTTATCACCTTTTTGATGTCCAAAATTGTCATTTATCATTTTAGTTTTATCTAAATCAAATACTATAATATAAAAAAATTTCTGGGTTTTACTCTTTCTTTTAAATAGCTCTTCAAACCCCTTTCTATTATACAAGCCTGTCATCGCATCTTTATTAGCGCTTTTATTAAGTTTAAAAATAATTTTAACTATGTGATTGCTCCATAATATCATATATGCACCAAATACAATTGCTCCTGCTGTAAAACATGTTGTAATCACATTATGTATTATATTTATATTTAATAAATTAGATATCATATCAAAAAATGAGGCAACTGAAATCAATCCAAAACCACTAATCATAAATGCTGATAACAATTTCTTCTGTCCAAAGTTTTTTAGAACCTTTAAGTTTATCCACAACATGTATATAAAAAGAAACGTTACTGCAGCAAATACAACTATCTTTCTCAGTTCAACCATAAACAATTCATCCTTTCTATCTATTCTTTTATTTTTATATTATAAACAATTAATCTTCATTGATTTAAACAATATATATACATGTATCTCTTTTATTTCATAGAATAATTCAACTTCCTTTTAAAGGTATATCTAACCATAAAAATAATAAAAAATGTTATTGCTATATAGGTACCAATAATTAAATACGGATCCTTATATTTAATTAAAATTTTATGTTTACCTTCTGGCACCGTAATGAAAAAATTAATGTTATTTATAGGTTTAAGCTCAACTTTTTTTCCGTCAACATAACCTTCGAAAAAAGGATTATATATGTTATTAAAAATTATCTTATCAGACTGTTGTAAATTAACATTTAATTCAATATTATTAGTCGTTACTTTATAATTATCGCTTTCAACTTGCTCGCCACTTGAATTAAAAACCATAGGATATGCCTTTTCATCATAAAATACAACTCTATATTCATCTTCATATTTCTTTACAATTCCATAAGCATTTAGCTTTTCTGAATATTTATCCGCTTTACTTTTAGGAACTATATACCATTTAACTGCAGCTTTTCTAAAGTAATCTATTTTAATTGAATCATTCTCATTTACTATACCAGTAAAATTCAATCCAAGAGCAGCATCTAAATTTGCTTGAGTAATTAATACTTCATAACCCGCAAGATAGTCTAATCCCCAAAGTGTTGCATAACTGAAACCCATTGTAGGTGCAGTCAAGTAATTAGCATTATTTTTAGGAGTAGGGCTCCAAATATCAAAACCAAGTGAAATAATTCTACCTCCAGTTAGCTTATCCTTAAGCTTCTCTTCCAATGGTAATTTATCAGCATGGTGTTCACCAAAGTCCTTATATGGCGTTCCTATATAAAGAAATATAAAATTGAATATTTGAATTCCAATTATTAGGCAGAATAATGCTTTTTTAGCTGCTTCTCTCAATGATAACTGTTTAATAAAATTTGATAAACATATCGAAGCAATTACAATTAAGTAAAAATCCAAAAATAATGCTAGCTTAAATGGCCATCTAAACCGGTTTAATATAGGAATTGAATATATTACTGCATTAAATATCCAATTGGTTGACCATAAAAGCGCTATCAACATTGGTATTATAAAAAACGCTGGATTTACAGAATTCTTTGTGCTTTTCTTTGATTTTATGATGTATTTTTCAATAATTCCAATTACTAGAATAACAATTGGAATATAGCCAATATGTGAAAGATTTATCATATTTCTATATGAAAACTCTGTATTTTCATCAATCTGTAAAAAAGGATAAAACAATCCTTTTACTAATTGATTAATTGGGAAATACTCATCAACAAATACTTCAAAAGGAAGTTTTTCACTTCTCTGATACGAAATAGTCATTAAATGCCACATCGGAAGCAACAGCGGTAATGAAAAAATAAATACATAGATATAGCTTTCAACGTATTTTTTCAAAAAGTTAAAAACACTGGTTCTTTTTTTACCGCTAGGAGTGGAGTATGTTACATTGCAAATTACAGTTATAAATTCAAAAATCACAGAATAGATAAAGTACTGGACATGCCCTGCATAAAACAAGAGTAATCTAACTAATACAGCATAAATCATTGTCTTCAATGTTGGTCTCTTATAAAGGCTAAAGCTAAAAAGCAGCATCCATGGGAAATATGCAGCTACAGCTGCAACAACTACCCACGAGTTTGAAACATAAATAACAAAGCTGCTTAACGGCCAAGTTAAACCGCCAAAAAAAGCCGCTTTATGATCATTTCCAAAAAATTTTATTAATTTATAAAAACCGACCGCCCCTATCATCAAATGTATAATCACCTGAATGTCAATAGCTGCGAAATAATGTCCAAAAACATATTTACTTAGAAAAACAGAAAAATAAGTAATTGGATACAATGCTGCTGTTTGTCCAATTGCCAAAGATGGAATTCCTAAAAATTGGTGAAAATTATATAAGGGAAGTTCTCCATTTAAAATACTTTCATAATTATGAACAAAATATGGAAGATATGAATCTCTATTATCATCCTGAAGAAAAAAATATGGATGTTTATATTCAATAAACACTAATGATGTCAATACTAAAAATACTAATGCCAAAGGATAAGCAAAACTGATTAATCTTTCATATCTTAAATTCTCTTTCAAACTATTAATTTCAGTTTTCTTTATTATATTTTTATTACATATCATTTTTAATAATTTCATCATTATTATCTCCCTTTTTATTGGCCTTCAACTGTTCTTTTAATTCATATGCTGTAAATTTTGTTTCTTAATTAAAAATTTTAAAATTTAAAACTCAGTAAATAAGATCTCTTCCAAATTAATTTTTCTAAACTTTTAAATTTAGGGATCTATCTCTTTTAAATTCTGAAATTGGTCCATGATATCTTTTTTAACATAAACCGGATAGTTATAATCAATTACTTCAGTTTTCCAAATATATGATCCTTTCGCATCGTATACACAAACATAATCTTTATAGCTGAGTGAATTTCCAAATAAAATTTGTAAATCAGGATATCCTATTATAACATCAGGAAAGCCAATTTCTTTCCACGCCTTAATATTTTCATCATTGTTTCCTACCTTGTGAATTATAAAACTCTTATTAGGTAAATTATTATTAAAATTATAATATATATTTGTATTGAAATATGGTAATGCAGCAATACTACCAATCTGATTTGTATCCATTACTATCTTTTTAGTTTTATTATCGGTATGCTGTTTCCATTGGGCCATAATATTATATTTATCTAAATTGTTTTCTTTAATAAACGCTGCTAACTCTCTACCGTCTCCATACGGAACGTATATATCATTTACAGATGCTGTTATAGTCCAAATCATGGATACTAAAATTACAATTCCAAATAAAATTTTTGGAATACGCTTTAATAAAACAATGTCTGATTCTTTTTTAACTAACCTATCTAAAAACTGAAAGCTAATACTTTCCTCTTTTTTATCTTCCAAACAAATCCAAATCACAAATAAGAAAAATTCTGTAATAATTCCAATATGATGTGTATTAAAATATATAAATGTAGAAAAAACTCCAATAAAAATATACGGTACCAATAATACTAGTAATTTATTATTTCTTTTTGTAAACCCGATCAATAAAAGACTAATTATACTACTCCCAACAATACCTAATGCAGATTCGATATTTATTCCAAGCTTGGTCGTTGAATAATTACATATATCTAAATATGTTGCATCTCCAGGCAATACAAAAAACATATAAATAAATCTATTTATATAATCATTATTTTTTACTATACTATTAATTGCATATGTGTCAGGCTTAGGTATAATGCTTATTACTAGAATTAGGCTATATACAAATAATATAAGTAAAGCAAAAAAACGCTTATCAAAAATAATTTTTTTAATACGATTTAATGAGAAGTCTTTATCAAATATTTCAAACAGCCAAACCACTGCAATCCCTGCAGAAAGTATTATTCCATAAGCACTAGCACTACAAAGAATACCTAAAGTTATTATAAATCTAAATGGATTAGTTTCTTTGGTTTTATAGAAAATAGAACAAAGAACAAATCCAAGCATTAATACACAATAAGGTCTGCTTATTACACCATACTGGTAGAAAAAGAAATATGTAAACGGTATCGTTAATCTAACTATTCTCTTAAATGGTGATTTAAAAATAAACAATCCCATTGCAATTGAACAAAATGTTAGTGATATCAACTTTATACTTAGTTCAAATGATGCACCTGACTTAGCGAATGGTAAGAGTATTAAATGCCAGATAGGAGGATGTCCCTCATAATGGGGTAATACAAATAATATCTCTTTTAATGATGCATCTCTTGCAATTAACCATGCCTGCGCTTCATCAAACCACGGCTCGTGATAATACATGATTACAATCATAAATATTATATAAAATATTAACCCAATAATTTCTGGTATATATTTATTAACTCTTTTTTTAATTACCATATTGTCCTCCTGTTAACTAATCTTAACTTCATGATATTCTTCTTCAGTATTAACATCCCAAATTTTAACCTTGTTAGTTCCATTATTCATATATGAATTTACTGCTTCTATTGCTGTCAGCATCGAATGATCCATATTGTTATATCTATGTTGTCCATTTCTCCCAATGCAATATAAATTATGAACACCATTTACATAATCTTTTATGCAATTGAAGTTTTTATAACTTCCAAAATATGCAGGATAAGCTTTTTTTACTTTTATAATAGTTGAATCTAAAACATCATCTTTATTTATTATATTAATCTTACATAACTCGTCTATAGCAAAATTAATGAATTCTTTTTCACTCATGTTCCACATTTCATCATTCTCATTGCAAAAATACTCCATACCTATCCAAATAGTATTTTCTAAATCATCAACTAAATATGGTGACCAATTATTAAAAATTTGTAATCTTCCTATTTTAACATCTCTTTCCTGTATATATATCCAGCAGTCAGGAATAATATTTGAAATTGTTTTAATTTTAGTTTTATTTTTTAATTGCAATTTGTTAAGCAATAATCCTACTGTGATAAAATCCCTATATGGAAGGTTTTCCGCAGTATTCATTACTTCTTGTGTTGTATTGCTGCCAAAAGATTTTATTAAATCTTTAATAGGCATTGAAGAAAATACTCCATCAATATTTTTGTATTTTAATGCTTTTCCATCAATACTTTTTGTTGTTAATTCTATTATTCTATTATTCTTTATCTCCATTGAATCAACTTTTGAATTTAAAATAATTTTACCACCCATTTTTATTATCTCCTCAGCCATTACTTCCCAAAGCTGCCCTGGCCCCTTCTTAGGATAATAAAATTCTTCTATTAAAGAAGTTTCACATTTTTTATTTGAGCTAAATGACTTTGTTAAAAAAGACCAAATAACTTTAAATAAAGATAATCCCTTAACTCTTTGTGCTCCCCAATCAGGTGAAATTTTAGAAGGATGAACTCCCCATAATTTTTCTGTATAATCTTCAAAAAACATTTGATACAATGGTTGTCCAAATCTATTTATATAAAAATCCTCTAAAGAAAGCTCTTTTCTTTTTATTATACAGGCTCTAATGTATCCAACTCCTGCCTTAATTGTTCTAACCAGTCCCATATTATAAAAAGTTCGAAAACTCAATGCGATAGGATAATCAAAAAAATTTCTAAGATAAAATATTCTTGAAACTCTCCTTCTTTTCAATAAAACTTTTTCATCTTTTTCTGGATTTGGGCCACTATTTTTTAAATTCACTTTTCTATCCAATATAATATCATCTTTAGATGGATAAGCTTGAATAGGCATTAATTCTCTCCAGATGTTCATAACTTTTTCATTCTTAGTAAAAAATCGATGTCCTCCAAGATCCATACGATTATTATTGTAAATAGCTGTTCTTGAAATTCCTCCAATGAATTCTGATTCTTCAATTATAATTGGTTTAATATTAGTATTTTTTAATAGTTCATACGCGGCAGTAAGACCTGCTGGACCTGCTCCTATTATAATAACCTTTTCCAAATGCTCTCCTCCTCTAAATAATATGTGAAGCATATCTATTTGAATATTAATATCTTTCTTGCAGTATAGTTCCAAACTAACACTATTATTGCAACTATAACCTTAGTGAACAAATAATTCATATTAAGGAAATCCACACCTACATACATTCCTGCTTCAGTTAAGAATAATCCAAGTATTCCTATTATGAGAAATAAAAACAATGACAAAGCATTCTTTCCCCTATTTTCTTCTATTGCACCTCTAAATACAAAGATTAATGAAAAAATATAATTAAAGATTAATCCCGCTAAAAATCCCAAAGCAGTAGAAATATAAAGACCTATATGACCCAATTCTAAAAAAACCTTTGTTTTACATAAATATAAAGTTAATGTATCTAGACAAAAAGCTGCTCCACCCACAAAAATGTATTTGATAAATTCATTAATAATTACTTTAGTCTCCATTTAAAACAACTCCTGTCTCCTCTTTTGAATATAGTATTTAAATTAAGTTATACGCATCAATTCCTAATATATTTCTTTATTGTAATCTTTTTACTGAATTTATCAAAAAATTAACAGACCAATAAGCACGTCTATATCTCATCATGCAGTTTTTGGTCTGTCAATTTTTTCAGGTCTATTTTATATGAAAGTTGATTAATTTTACATTTCTAATATATAAAGTTGGCTAGTATTAAGAAAAGTATCTTGTCTTATAATTATACTGTTTAAAACAAATCAATTTGTACTTCTATTATTTTTCTTTAAAATAAATCAGGCTTAGCTCCTATAGTTAATGTAACCTTTTTAGACGTTGTTTCATCTGCTTGTGCAATCACATCAACTTGTCCGCTTTCTATTGGATTAATAGTATATGTTATTAAATACTTTTTACCTTTTTGCATTGTAAGCCCTGCGATATTTCCACTATCATCAAGTGTTAATGGTGTTGAATCGCCAATTTTGCCATTATCTGAAATCTCATATTCTTTAAAGGATGTATTATCCACTTGGATCTTTCCTGTATCTCTTACACTCCAATTTATTTTTGGATTTGATGACTCCGCATCAACTGTCATGGCCATTGTTGCAGGAATTCCATTAGTAACGCTATTACCACCTGCTATATCGGTTCCAGTCCCACTGTATATACCATGCTCTATAATACTACTAGGTCCTGCTGTATCTATTATTAAATTTACTGTATTTGATACTCCGCTTGTATTTCCTACTGCATCTGCTTGGGTTGCTGTTATTACATGATTCCCGTCTATTAATGCTGTTGCTACAGTCATGGTCCAGTTTCCATTACTATCTACTATTGCTGTTCCTATTACCGCACTTCTATCATACACAGTCACTGTATCTCCTGCCTGACCAGTTCCACTTATTGTTGGCTTATTGTTACTTGTACTTGTTCCAT
>NZ_LZZL01000072.1:0-31285 GCF_002006495.1 Clostridium sp. BL-8 | reverse complement strand
AGCTCAATTTCAAATGCCTGCTTCACAAAAATGTATATGATTTCTAGTATAGATATACACAAAACTCTAACTTAAATGCACAAATGCTATATATATAAATTTTGAAATTAAGAAATAGATTCATACACTTGGGTAAGTCTTTTAATTTATAACCTTTGGGCCAATGTATATATCAAATTCTCCATTTGAATATCTATATTGTAGCTGCTGTAGAAAATAATACATATGAATTAAAACACAATATAGAAACTGATTACTATATATACTTAGTATATAAGTCAGGTCGCTTAAAAGCTGTTGTTTCCTAATAGATTAGTCACTTTATTTTATATCTAGAAATTAATTATAAAAAATTTTTTCATAACTATTTACTTTTTTATAGTAAGCGGTTACTATAGAATTATAAAGGAGGAATAAAGTATGGAAAATATTAATGTGTTAAAAAATAATTTTATCGAACTATTTAATAAGGAAAATGAAAATGTTTTCTTCTCACCAGGAAGAGTTAATTTAATTGGTGAACACACTGATTATAATGGAGGTCATGTATTCCCATGTGCTCTTACTATTGGAACTTATGCCCTTGTAAGAAAAAGAGAAGATAAAAATGTATTAGTTAGTTCTTTAAACTTTAAAGAGTTAGGAATTATAGAATTTAGTTTAGAAAATATGATTTATAACAAACAACATGATTGGGCTAATTATCCTAAAGGAGTAATTAAAACTTTTGAAAATCATGGATTTAATATTCCTGCTGGTTTTGAAATACTTTTCTATGGTAATATTCCAAATGGTTCTGGTTTATCTTCCTCTGCTTCAATCGAAGTATTAATGGGAGTTATACTAAATGACCTATTTAGCTTAAACATTGATATGGTTGATATAGTTAAAATGTGTCAAGAAGCCGAAAATAAATTTATAGGTGTGAATTGTGGAATAATGGACCAATTTGCTGTTGGAATGGGAAAAGATAATTGTGCCATTCTTCTAGATTGCAACACACTAAATTATTCTTACAGTAATATAAATATGGACGGCTATAAAATAGTAATTGCCAATACCAACAAAAAACGTGGATTAGCTGATTCAAAATATAATGAAAGACGAAGTGAGTGTGAAACTGCCCTAGCAGAAATTCAAAAAATCAAAAATATAACTTCTCTTGGTGAGCTTACAGAAGAAGAATTTGAGCAAATAAAAAATTGCATTTCTGATCCAATAAAAATAAAGAGAGCTAAGCATGCAGTTTATGAAAATAGAAGAACATTAAAAGCAGTAGAAGCCCTAGAAAAAAATGATTTATCATTATTCGGAAAACTTATGAATGATTCTCATGTTTCCTTGAGAGATGATTATGAAGTTACTGGTGTAGAATTAGATACTTTAGTTTCTTTAGCTTGGAAAACAGAAGGTGTAATAGGTGCTCGTATGACTGGTGCAGGCTTTGGTGGCTGTACAGTAAATATAGTGCAAGAAAACTGCATCGATTCTTTTATTGAAAAAGTTAAAAAAGAATATACTGACAAAATAGGCTATGAACCAAGTTTCTATGTTGTTAGTATCTCAGATGGTGCAAGAAAATTAATTTAGGCACATGAAAAATTTATACTCTATACGTTGAATTGTAACAAAAGAGGTTTATCATAATATATATGCTCTAAATTTATTAAACTTCTCATTTTTAAAGTTATGCTGTTGATAATTATTACAATATAGTGTAAATTTAGATGAATTAGCTTTTTAGAGTATATATTTTTAAGAATAGAGGAGATGTTAATATGTCAATTTTAGTTTGTGGCGGAGCTGGATATATAGGTTCACATACAGTACATGAACTTATAAAACAAAATAAAGATGTAATTGTAGTTGATAACCTACAATCAGGCCATATCAAAGCTGTAAATTCAAAAGCAAAATTTTACAAAGGTGATATAAGAGATTCTGAATTTTTAGATAAGGTTTTTTCTGAAAATAATATTGAAGCTATAATACATTTTGCTGCTAATTCCCTAGTTGGAGAAAGTATGGAAAAACCATTATTATATTTCAATAATAATGTATATGGTATGCAAATTTTACTTGAAAGCATGGTAAAACACGATATTAAGCATATTGTATTCTCTTCCACTGCAGCTGTATATGGAGAACCTAAGAAAATTCCTATACTTGAAGATGATGAAACACATCCTACTAACACTTATGGTGAGACAAAACTTACTATGGAAAAAATGATGAAATGGGTTAATAAGGCTCATGGAATAACTTTTGTCTCTTTAAGATATTTTAACGCAGCTGGTGCAATAGAAGATGGAAGCATTGGTGAGGATCACTCTCCTGAAAGCCACCTAATACCATTAATTCTTCAAGTTCCTCTAAAAAAGAGAGATGCCATCACTGTTTTTGGAGAAGATTACGATACTCCAGACGGAACATGCATTAGAGATTACATTCATGTACTTGATTTAGCAGATGCACACATAAAAGCTGTTGATTATTTACTAAAGGGTAATGAAAGTAATATTTTTAACTTAGGTAATGGAGTTGGCTTTAGCGTAAAAGAAATGATAGATTCAGCGAAAGAAGCTACTAATGAAGAAATTAAAGTCATTATAGGTGACAGAAGAGCTGGCGATCCAGCAAGATTAATTGCCTCAAACGAAAAAGCAAAGAAAATATTAGGCTGGAATCCTAAATATACAGATGTTAAAGATGTAATAAGTACTGCCTGGGGATGGCATAAAACTCATCCAAATGGCTTTGAAGACAGATAATAAATAATAGTTATGAATTATAATTTAGAAGTTATGAGTTCAAAGAAGAAAAGCCAAATGCTTTTCAAAAAACATTTTAAGAAATCCCCAAGTTGGGGATTTCATCTTTAACTTATAACTTATCATTTATAACTTATCACTAAAAATCTAGGAGGTTTTAGAATGGTAAATATAAACCTTGAAATAAACAGACTTATAAACTTTGCATTAAATAAAAAACTTATAACTACTGAAGATGTCATTTATTCCACAAATATGCTGCTTGGTACATTAAATTTAAATGAATTTGAATTCATTAAGGTTGAAGAAAATTTAGAAACTTCAGCACCTATTTTAGAAAACATTTTAGATTATGCTTCTGAAAAGGATTTACTAGAAAATACTACTACTGAAAGAGATTTATTTGACACAAAAATCATGAACTGCGTAATGCCAAGACCTTCAGAAGTCATAAATAAATTTGATGAATTATATAATTCATCCCCTGAAAGGGCTACTGAATATTATTATAATTTAAGCATAGCTTCAAATTACATACGAAAAGATAGAATTGATAAGAATATTATCTGGAAAGCACCTACCGAGTATGGTGATCTAGATATAACTATAAATCTGTCTAAACCAGAAAAAGATCCAAGAGATATAGCCAAGGCTAAATTAATTAAATCAAGCTCTTATCCAAAATGTCTATTATGTAAAGAAAATGAGGGTTTTTATGGCACTTTAAATCATCCTGCCAGGCAAACTCATAGAATTATTCCTTTAGACTTTGGAGAAAATCAAAAGTATTTCTTACAATACTCTCCTTATACTTATTATAATGAGCATTGTATAATCTTAAACGATAACCATATACCTATGAAAATAAATAAGGATACTTTTAGAAACCTATTAATATTTACAGACATACTTCCCCACTATTTTGCCGGTTCTAATGCAGACCTTCCTATAGTTGGCGGTTCTATACTTTCTCATGATCATTATCAAGGCGGGCATTATACTTTTGCCATGGAAAAAGCTCCTGTGGAAAAAAGTTATTCTATTGCAGGATATGATGAGGTAGAAATAGGCAGAGTAAAATGGCCTATGTCTGTTATTAGACTTTCTAGTAAAAATAAAAATCTATTATTAGATTTAGCAGACCGCATATTAATTTCCTGGAGAAATTATTCTGATGAATCTGTAAATATATTAAGTCATACTGAAAATGAACCTCATAATACCATAACTCCTATTTCAAGAAAGAGAAATGGTAAATACGAACTTGATTTAGTACTTAGAAATAACAGAACGAGTGATGAACATCCACTTGGTATCTTTCATCCACATAACGAAGTTCATCACATAAAAAAAGAAAATATAGGGCTTATAGAAGTCATGGGGCTTGCAGTTCTTCCTGCAAGATTGAAAACAGAACTGAATATATTAAGAGATAAATTAATTAATAATGTAGCAGATATTTCAAATGAGGAATCTGTATCAAAACATTCAGATTGGTATAAACATCTTCTAAAAAAATATCCTAATATATCTTCTGACAATGCTTACGATATATTAAAATCAGAAGTTGGTTTTAAATTTTTAGAAGTATTATGCCACGCTGGAGTATTTAAAAGAAATGAACAAGGCCTTGCTGCTTTTGATAAATTTGTAAGTCATATAAAGTAATACATCAGAGATGCTATATATAACTTAATATTTTATGAATATAGCAAAATACATTATGAGGTGGAATAATTATGAAATTAACTATAGCAGATGTGGCTAAAAAAGCAAATGTATCCGTTGCAACTGTTTCTAGAGTAATGAATGGGAATTATCCTGTAAAAGAAGAAACTAAAAAAAGAGTCTTAGAAGTAATAGAAGAACTAAAATTTATTCCTAACATGCAGGCACGTGAGCTTACCAGGCAGAAATCATCTACTATAGGTGTTGTAGTTCCAAGTATTAATAATATGTTTTTCCCCGAAGTTATTAATGGTATACAAAACATCCTAAAACTTAATTCTCAATCTCTAGTTTTAGTTTGCAGCGAAAATGATAAAAAAGAAGAACAAACATGTATTAATAATTTACTATCTAGAAATGTATCCGGAATAATTGTTATAGATCCAAATACTGAAAATATTAAATCTAAATTTTATAATAATATATCAAAGCATACTCCCATAGTTTTTGTCAATGGACATTCAGTGTCTGCAAATATTTCATCTGTTTCCAATGATGAAGCCATGGGAGCGAGTATGGCATTAAATCACCTCTTGAAAAACAATCATAAAGATATCTTATTTGTCAGGGGGAAAGATAGCTACTCTTACGATGTAAAAGAAAAAGTATATAAAGAAACAATGACAGCACTAAATAATTTTAAACCTGAAAATATTATCAACATAGGTAATGGAAACAGCAGCGAAACTGTTGATAATACTCTTAATATTTTTATAGATGTATTAAAAATTTCTTCTGCTACTGCTGTTTTTGCATGTAATGACCTTATGGCTGTTGGAGTTCTTAATGCATGCAAGAAATTAAATTTAGAAGTACCTGCTAAATTATCTATAATAGGATTTGATAATATAGATTTAAGCAAATTTGTAGAACCCAAACTGACTACCATCGATCAAAATATGTTTCTCCTTGGAACAAATGCAGCCATTTTATTATTAGAAAAAATAGATTCTAACAATTCTTTAAGTAAGCGTATAACACTCATAAATTCTTTAATTGAACGCGATACTGTAAATTCTATATAATCATAAAATTTAATTTTTTGCATCTTACTTATTTAATATTAGAAAAAAAACAAGCTTATAGAATTAAAGCTTGTTTTTATGTTTAAGTATTTAATTTAGATTCTATAGTAACTATATATGTTGCAATTAAAAATTTACAATGTACAATTGTAAACTGTACATTGCAATATATATATAACTGATATTCTATTAAGATGATTTTGGTTTATTAATTATCCTCTCACATAATCAGATATATGAGATACGCTTTTTTCTAATTTCTTATCTACTTTTCCTGCTTCTTCAATATGTTGTGTAATTTGATTATTAGTTACTGTAAGAATATTATTAACTTCGTTTATTGTATTAAATGTTTTATCAACATTATTTTTTTGTGAGTTAATTGTGTTAATTAATTTTCCTGCTTCACCTTCAACACTATTAAATGAATTTAAGGCTTCCTCTATCTTTTCAAGTGCACCTTTTGATGAGGTTACACCTTCTGTTACTACTAATGTGCTTTTTTCAACACTCTTCAATACCTCTCTTGTTTGTGTATCTATTCCGCTGATTAACTTAGTTATATTACTACTGCTTTCACCAGTCATTTCTGCTAATTTTCTAACTTCATCGGCAACTACTGAAAAACCTTTTCCCTGCTCTCCCGCTCTGGCAGCTTCTATTGCTGCATTAAGCGCAAGAAGATTTGTTTGCGATGCTATTCCACTAATCAATTGAGCTATTTCTCCAATTTCCTTAAGTTTTTCACCTAAAGAAGTAATATTTTTATAGGTATCTTTCGTTTCTACGTCTAGGTTTTCAATTACCTTAACCATTCCTTCAATTGACTCTTTACCTTCAATTGATTTTCCTACAGTATTTTTTGTAGCATTTAACAAATTTTCTCCTTGGCTATGCAGCTCATCTGTTGAACTATTAGTCTGCTCAGTTAAATTTAATACTATTTTCATTTGCTTTTCAATTTGTCCAGCTAACTCTG
Organism: Clostridium sp. BL-8; assembly: GCF_002006495.1. Classification (NCBI taxonomy): domain Bacteria; kingdom Bacillati; phylum Bacillota; class Clostridia; order Eubacteriales; family Clostridiaceae; genus Clostridium; species Clostridium sp. BL-8. The sequence goes on along the minus strand of NZ_LZZL01000072.1, from coordinate 24,782 downwards.
CAAGCACATCATGTTCACTGTTAACTTTATTATGTTGATTTATTATATCTTCAATCTGAACACTAATTTTCTTTAAAAATTCTATTGTATCAGTATTTTTTGTTTGAGTTTGAATTTTTTCTTCATCTAAATGTTTTTCTTCAACAAATTCATTTTCTGTACTTTTTCTTTTAAAAACATTAATCATATATATCCCTCCAATATTTGTTATAGATATCAATCTTTGAACTTAACTTATGTGGTAACTTACCGAAATCACAAAAATTTAATAAGAATAGATAATTATTTTATATACAAATCAAATTTCTAAGTTATATATCTATATATTCAATAATTATGTTATCGAATAATTTTATAAAAACTAAATCTAAATAATGAAGAAATACGCGTATTATAAGTAAAATCTAGGTTAAAATTACTTATTGAATTAGAACATACATTCGTATATAATATTATACAAATGTATGTTCTATAAATCCTCACTTATAAAGGAGTGTTAAGATAATGGACCTAATGGAAAAATTAAAAGTTTTATCTAATGCAGCTAAATATGATGTATCATGTTCTTCATCCGGCTCTAAAAGAAAGAATACTAATAATGGAATAGGTAATGCTTCTGAAAGTGGTATTTGCCATAGCTTCACCCCTGATGGCCGCTGCATTTCCCTGCTTAAAATATTATTTTCTAATGATTGTGTTTTCGACTGTAAATACTGCATAAATGGTGCCTCAAGAGACTTTTTAAGAGTTAGTTTTACTCCTGATGAAGTTTGTGAGCTTACTATCAATTTTTACAAACGTAATTATATAGAAGGACTTTTTTTAAGCTCTGCTGTAATCAATAATCCTAACTATACTATGGAGCTATTACTTAAAACTGTGAAAAAACTTCGTATTGATAAAAAATTTAATGGATATATTCACCTTAAAGCGATACCTGGTGCTGATGAAGCTTTAATTGAAAAAGCCGGAATCTATGTTGATAGAATGAGCGTTAATATAGAACTTCCCTCAAGTGACAGCCTTAAACTCTTAGCTCCTCAAAAAAGTAAAGATAAAATTTTAAAACCAATGAGCGTAATTAAAAATTCCATAAATAATTATACTGAAATGAAAAAAAACATAAAGAGTACTCCCCTTTTTGTTCCTGGGGGACAAAGTACTCAGCTAATTGTTGGAGCTACTCCTGAAAATGATGGAAAAATACTCAAGCTTTCAGAAGCTCTTTATAGCAAGTACAGTTTAAAAAGAGTTTATTACTCTGCTTATGTTCCTGTAATTAAGGATAACAAACTGCTTCCAGATATAACTCATCCACCTATGCTTAGAGAGCATAGACTTTACCAGGCTGATTGGCTTCTTAGATATTATGGCTTTAAGGCGAAAGAACTTTTAAAAAATGATGATGACAATTTTGATTTAAATTTTGATCCTAAAACTTACTGGGCTTTATCAAACTTAAATGAATTTCCTGTAGAAATTAATAAAGCTCCTTATGAGAAATTATTACGCATCCCTGGTATAGGTGTTACTTCGGCTAAAAAAATCTTAAAAATTAGGAGAGTTCATAACTTGACCTTTGAAGACTTGAGAAAACTTAGGGTAACCCTTAAAAGAGCAAAATATTTTATTACCTGCAACGGTAAATATCATGGTAATGTTTTATTTGATCATATTAGAATAAAAAATAAACTCTTAGAAGGCTCTATTTCAAAAACTGCAAATATAAATCCTGATCAGATATCATTTTTTGACAGCTTCTCGTTAGATGAAACATATACACCTTCTGGAATTTTCCTTCCTAATGGTTATGATTTTTCTTCTAATGCAATTAACCACAGTAAAAATGTATCATCAAATTTTTTATTACCTAAAATTAATACTATTAGCTTAAGTGAAAAAATTACTGCAATAAACGGAGAATTTTAATTATGTTAATTTACATTTATGACAATACTTTTGAAGGGTTATTAACTGCCGTATATAATGGCTTTTACTCAAAGAATCCACCTGAACTTATTTATAGTAAATCTGAATCTAATATCCCTCTTTTACTAGGAGAAATTATTGAAGTGACCACTGATGAAATTAAATTTAATAAAGTCAAAAATGCAATTATAAATACGATAGATCTTCTTGCATTAAAAAAAATATACATGACTTACTTAAGCAATTATAAAGATAAATCCATTCTCATCTTTAATTATTTGAAGATAGCATTTAAGCTTAAGCATGAGGTTCACAGTTTTCTTAATATTGATGTAATAAGGCTTGTTGATGATATAAACAGACGGGTTATGTTTGAATGTCACAACTTTGAAGGTTTTATAAGATTTAATTATCTTGATGAAAAATTCTTATATGCGTCTATAGAACCTGACAATGATATTCTAGAACTTATTGGAGAACATTTTAAGAAAAGGTTTCCTAAGGAGTATTTTATTATTCATGATATTTTTAGAGAAAAAGCTTTAATATATGATACCATTTCCTACGAAATTATAGAAATAGCTGCAGATATATATGAAAAGCTTAGACTTCATAAGGATGAATATACAGAACTTTGGAAAACTTATTTTAAAGCAACAACTATTGAAGAAAGAACGAATCTTAGATTGCAGCGCAGAATGATGCCAAAAAGATATTGGAAACACATACTCGAAACAGATGCTAGTGATAAATAACAAACCAAGAGTGGAAAGTTTAGGAAGAAAAACCTTAATATCACAATTAATATTTTACAGGAGACTCAGAACCTTCTCCTTGGAGTTTCCTCCTAAATCTTATCATTTATTACTTACTATTTGTCACGAATTATTGTTTATCTCCGTTTATTATAACTTCAAGTTCTCCTGTTTCAGGACTAATAAGTAATCCATGCACCCTTACTTCTTTAGGAAATAATGGATGATTTTTTATCATTCTTACACTTTCCTTTATCGACTCCTCAACCGATTCAAATCCACGAAGCCACTTCTCAACATTAATCCCTGCATTATTTAAGGTTAATATAGTTTCTTGTTTTATGCCTCTATTTATCATTTTATCTACAAGACTTCTTGTATCCAGATTGCTCATTCCGCAGCCATGATGCCCTATTACAAAAACATCTTCTGCACCAAACTCATACACCGCGACTAATATACTTCTCATTACCCCACCAAATGGATGCATAACAGTTGCCCCTGCATCTTTAATTATTTTTGCATCACCATTTTTTATGTTCATTGCCTTTGGTAGTAACTCTGTCAATCTAGTATCCATACATGATAATATGGCCATTTTCTTCTTAGGTATCTTAGTTGTTACATATTGTTCATAATCTTTGTTTTCAACAAATCTCCTGTTATATTCGATTATTTCTTCTAATTTACTCATTTAGCCCCACATCCTCATTAAATTTATTTTTTAACGTAGCTTCGTAATTTCATTTTATTATTATAATATTATATTATCTTTAAAATATTGTAAAGCTAACTATTGTTTTCAATATATTCTCTATAAGGAATACGAACTGAAACACCAGTACTATCAAATTTATATTCTGTACCTTCAAGTGGAGGCCTATTATGAACTAAATTCATTCCAATATCATAAACTGCTTTCGCCATTTTATATGCATCTTGAATAACTGTTCCTGCCATTTCTCCCTTTCTAATTAATTCTCTTGCTTCTGGTATAGCATCAACTCCAACTACCGGTATAGTCTTATTTGCATCTCCTTTGTTATACCCATATTTTTGTAATACTTCAATGGCACCTATTGCCATTGCATCATTATTAGAAATTACAGCTTCAATTTTATCACCGTTTTGCAGAAATGCTTGTTCCATTGCCACTATGGCTTGATTTTTATCCCAGTTGCAAACTTTTAAAGCTAGTTCCTGGGTTTGTATTCCTGCATCATTAATTGTCGATACAGAGTACCGAGTTCTTCCAATCGCTTCTAAGTTATCCTTATTCCCCATTAGCATAACATATTGCATTATATTATCATGATTTTTATCTATGGTTGCTTTATTTTGATTCCATAACCTTACAAGTATTTCCCCTTGAAGTATTCCTGCTTCTTCCGAATTTGTTCCAACAAAATAAGCTTTATTGTACGATCTAAGTGCATCCATATTGGGTTCTTCTATGTTAAAAAAAACTACTGGAATGTTTTTCATTTTAATTTTATCAATAATACTTTTTGTTTCTTTTGGCTCTATTACATTTATTAATACAAGATCTGTATTTCCTTCTTCTAATATATTATTAAGTAGTTTGTCTTGCTCTGCTTGATTATTTTTGGAATCATAAAAATTAAATTCTATTTTCCCTTTTTCTTGATTTTGAATATTTTCTAAATTCTCCTTTAGCAAAGCATTATATGGATCAGCTGGTTCACGTAGCAATACACTAGCTCTAACTGGTCTATTAGTTCCCACTTGGGCATATGAAGCTAGTCTATAAAAAAGTACCTCAATGCTTGATGTTACAACTACAGTTACTATTAATATCTTCGTTAATAATTTCATTTTAGCCTCCATATTATCATTATCTATTAAAAGCTAATTTTATTATGCGTATTCATAAAAGCATTTATGCTAATAGCACAAATAAAACATTTTACAGTTACTAATTTACAATATATATTAAATAAAAAAAGCCTATGCGGCTTTTCTAATTTAATATATATTTTTCATTATTTATAATTTTGCTTTATCAATTAACAATTCTGTATATAATAGAAATTTACATGCATCTGAAATAATCGTTATATTATTTACCTTCTAAAAACGAATCTACATTTTGGCTTGTGACTTCAGTATGAGAAGTTCTAATATATTGTCCCTTTTCTAATCCATCAACTGAATTGATATTTCCATGTGTAGCTAATGTATATGCAATATTGAAAATGCCCTCTGCCTGTTTTTTGGAATCATTATAAATAGTTCCAATCATGGTTCCATTCTTTACTGCTTCTAAAGCTTTAGGAATTCCATCAACACCAACTACTAGAGGTCTATTTTTTACATTAGCATTGTCTAATGCGTATATAGCTCCAAGTGCCATATCATCATTATTACTGAATACCACCTCAATTTTATCACCAAAATTCTTAATCCATTGTGTCATTTTTGTGGTTGCCTGAGCATTTTGCCAATTTGCTGTATCATCTGCAAGCTTTTCTAATTCAATTCCACTTTGAGTTATAGTTTTAATACAATATTCAGTTCTAATTAAAGCATCCTGATGACCTGGTTCTCCCTCAAGCATAACATATTGAATCTTTCCATCCCCATTTTTATCTACATTTCTGCTATTTTCTTTATAAGCATTTATAATAATATCTGCCTGCATTTCCCCTGATTGTTCTGCCTTAGCTCCTACATAATATAATTTATTCCATCTTTCCATATCTTCTTCCACTGGTTCACGATTAAAGAAAACAATCGGTATATTGGCTGCCTTTGCCTTGTCAATAATAGTTGATGCTGCGGTTCTATCGACCAAGTTTACACATATAACATCATAATTTTGAGCAACAAATTTATCTACTTGATTATTTTGATTAATAGAGCTTCCCTTTGCATCCAAAACATCTATGCTCATTTTATATTTGCCTTCATTTTCTTTTTCCTTTTCTTTTGCGACTTCTTGAATATTTTGAGCAATTAGGGAGATAAATGCATCATCCTGCCTATACAAGGTCACACCAATTTTTATCTCTTTAATGTTATTATAACTTCCTGCCTTTACATTTGCGTCACATGCTGATAATACATTAAATACTGAAATTATTGCTAAGAATCCTGATAATTTTTTAATTAACCTCACTATAAATCCCTCCGCAATATATTTATATTAAATATTTATCTAATGAATGGAAACAATAACCTTTGGTTTTCTTCTGAATACATATTTTCTCTATTAACTACAGTGGAAGAAATATTACTATTGTCCATGTTTTCACCTTTAATTCTATTTACTGCTGATTTTATACTTAAATACCCTACATTAAATTCATTTTGAATGGCAATCGCTTTTATTGTTTTATCTTCCAATAAAGAAATTATTTTGCTTGTGCTTCCTGCTCCATAAATCTCAATAGCTGCCTTCTCTTTGTTTGTATTTATTAAATCTTTCTTTGCCTCAGAAATACCTTCTAGTATTCCTGTATCAAAGGTAACTACTACATCAACATTATTATTTTCCAACAAGCTCTTTCCTTGATTATAGTAAGTCTGCTGCTTTTCATCTTTAAGTTCCCAAAAAATATAATTATTTTCTGCATTCTCCATAACACTCATGAAACCATCATATCTTTCCTTTATACTACTACAATTTAAATTATTTTTTATAATAGCAATATTACTGCACATTTTTCCATTTTTTATTACTTCTTTCCCTAAGTTAACCCCAAGGTTATAGTTATCACAGGAAATACTTGGTTCAACGTACTTTGAATCAACAGTTGATTCAAATAATATAACAGGCACCTTTTTCATTGCATTTTCTATTGGCTTGACCATTCTTTCAAAATCTACAGGCGATATGATTATTGCATCCGCATTATTTTTAATTTCTCTTTCTATTAGTTTATTTTGTTCATCAATGCTATTATCTTCTGATAAAGTAACAAAACTTGTATTTACATTCATTTCTGAAGCCGCTTGATCCATACCTTGCTTCATTATTATTAGACTTTCACTATTCTTCCCTCTAGTTATAATTGATATATTATATATTTTTTTGTCTTTTTCATGCCATAGAGTATCATTTAAGAGCAGTGGAAAAAGTGATACTAATAATAGAAAGGCAATAATTATTATTATTTTTTTTCTTTTTCTCACTAATCTTCTTCCCCTTTCTTCTTAAGCCCATAATAATCCATGCATGGCATATGAATCCGAATTGTAGTACCTTCATCTGGTTCACTATAAATTTCAAGACCATACCTTTTCCCAAAATATAATTGTATTCTTTCATTAACATTTTTTAGTCCAATACCTGAACTCTTCTTTTCTATCTTACTTTCACTAGTTAAAAGTGTATCAGCAACTTCTTGCGGCATGCCAAGCCCATTATCAATAACATCAATAAACAAATCATTTTTCTCAATATAAGCTTTTACTAAAATCTCACCGTCTCCCCCCATAAATTCCATGCCATGATAAATAGCATTTTCAATTAAAGGTTGAACTATTAGTTTTATGCTTGCGAGATTGAGTACGTCTTCATCCACATCTATGCTATATGTAAATTTATTTTTATAACGTATATTTTGAATTGTTAAATAGTTACGTGCATGTTCAATTTCATCTTTTACTGTTATTATATTTTTTCCCTTGCTTAAGCTTATTCTAAATAGTCTTGCTAGAGCTGTTACCATAATAATAGCTCCATCATAATTTTCATTTTCTATCATCCATATTATAGAATCTAATGTATTATACAAAAAGTGTGGATTAATTTGAGCCTGAAGTGCGTTTAATTCACTTTTTCTCTTAGATTCCTGCTCAGCCATTATATTATCCATAAGCAGATGCATTTGATTAACCATAGATTTTATTGCTTTTCCTAAATGCTGCACTTCATATGACCCACTAATTAAAATTTCTACATCCTTTTCTCCGTTTTCAAGTCTTTTTACAGACCTCTCTAACGATTTAACAGGATTAGCTATACGTGAGGATACAAACATATTAAGAAAAACAAGAATAAAAATAGCAAAAAACATAATAAATGCTGCAAAAACTTTCATTTGGTAATAATCCGATGTTATATCGGCCATCGGGGTCACGCCTATTATCTTCCATCCTGTATAACCAACAGTTTTTACTGTAACTAGTCTCTTTTCTCCCTGAAAGGTTTCTATATGATCTCCATCATCATAAGCAGCTTCATTTGGGTTATTTTCTTGAATTAAATTTGAATAAATTAATTGTTGTCTAGGATGATATATTATTTCTCCTTCACGGTCAATTAAGTATACATACCCAGTCTTACCCATGTTTACATTTTTACAAATCTGCTCAATACCACTAAAGTTCATATCTACTAATAACACTCCAAAGGTAGTTTTTTTATTACTTGTCAATTCTACTGCACGGCTTAAGGATACAACCCAATGATATTTATTGTCTAAATCTACAAATAAGTTTTGTACATGAGGTGTTGAGAAATGTAAATTTTCTTTTCTACTCATGGCCTTAGAAAACCAATCGCTTTCTCTTGGATCAACTGAACTTTTCAATTGTCCTACTGGAGATGCCGCAACAACTTGACCATCTTCCGAAAATACAGAGATGCTTATAAGTGAATCTTTGTTGGTCTCATAGAGCAGATCCATCTCCTTATCCAAACTATCCGTAGCTATATCCTTCTTTTTTATTACATTATAATAAGTTGTATCAGATACCTTCATCATATTTCTTAAATAATTATCTAAATTTAAATTTACCTGTTCAAGGATAGATTTATTATTTTCAGATATCATCTCCTCAGTTGAATTTATATAACGTAAATATAGACCTCCTCCAACAATTATCATTCCTACAACAGCTATTACTGTAAATGAAACTGATATTATATATTGTATACTTGCATTTTTAAACCATTTTATTATCCTTTTCATTTCAAATAAATTAAGCATAATAATTCACTCAATTCTTTCTGTACTTTGACGGTGATACTCCAAACTCTTTTTTAAAAACATAACTAAAATAATTTGCTTCTGGATATCCAACCTTATCTGCTATCATATATGTTTTATAATCAGTAGTATTTAAAAGTTTCACAGCTTCTTCTAAGCGCACTGATGTTAAGTAATTAACAAAATTCATGCCTGTCTCTCTTTTAAAAATTGTAGAGAAATATGTAGGACTGACGTGTAATTCAGAGCATAGCTTTTCTACAGAAATATCACAGTCACTATAATTTTCTCCAATATACTCTTTTGCTTTTTCAATAAGTAACATTGATGAATTTATACGTTCCTTTTTTATAGAAACGTTTACCTTGACAGCCTTTTGTATTAGCCATTCTTTTACTTCGTGTATAGAATCAAAAGAATCCAAATAGCTATAACAATTAAAGTCTCCTCCAAAGATATCATTCATTTCTAGCTTATAAGTTTGTACAAGTTTTAATAAAGATGTCATCATTTCCATAATATAAATTCTATATTGGTTAAATGGCAAAAGTAAATCTTCTACTTTCTTAAATAAATTTTCTATTGTTTTCGCAATTTCATCTTCTGTAGATATTTTTATTGAATTTAACATTGCACGTTCCTCTTCTTCATCAAATCTAAGCTGGATAGAATTATCTGGTTCTACATCATCAATATAAATTGCCTTGCCCGTACCAAGTATAAATCTATAATCCAGTGCATTTCGTGCAGTTCTATATGAAGAGCTTATTTCTGAAAAACTAGAGTAGGTATATCCTATTCCTGCTGATATTGTTAAATTCATAATACGTTCATATACCTTACAAACCTCATTTATTCCTTTTATAAAAGATAATATATCTTCCTCTTCTTGAAAATTTCCTATAACTACAACCGTATCAGAATAAAGAAAGCTTACAAACTTACAATATTTATATAAGGTTTCATCTACTATATTTTTTATTGATATTGGTACCAGACTTGTTTCTTTTTCGATTAATTCATTGCTACCCTCATTTAATTTTAAAGTACCATCTGCATGAATTAGTGCTACATTTACATATTCATAATTAAAGTCTATACTTAAATCCTCTGCTTGTTCTTTCCATTTTTCTTCAGTTATCTTTCCCTCTATTGCTCCCACTAAAAATTGTTCCCTGATTACTGGCAGACTTTTTACGTAGTATTTATATAAATTTTCTAAATTTCTCTTTTCACTATATTCCCTATCTAACTGTTCCTTAAGCCTTTTTAAAACTTCCATTAGTTCGATTGAGTTAATTGGTTTTAAAACATATTCAACTACATTTATTTTGATTGCTTTATGAGCATATTCAAAGTCATCATATCCTGAAAATACTATTATTTTCGTAGATGGCATTAATTCTACAAGTTTTTCCCCTAATTCTAGTCCATCCATAAATGGCATCTTAATATCAGTCATTATGACATCTGGCTGAAGCTTTTCAGCTTTTTCAAGTGCTTCCTGTCCATTTTCTGCATCCCCAACCACTATGAATCCGTTTTCATTCCAATCAATCTTTTTTATAATACCGAGTCTTATTTCTTCCTCATCATCTACAATCATAATTTTATATAAACCCATTTAATTACCTCCAATAGATGAACTAAATTATTCAAACATTTCATAAGATTCAGATATTATTATACATTAAGAACTCAATTATTACCAGTAGCATTACAAATTTTTTCCACAACCTTCTTTTTAACAAAAATACAGGTAAATCTTTTATATTACATTAAAAGATTTACCTGTATTATACACTTTCTTTATTTAATTTCTACTTTCTTCTATACTTTGCCATATCAATAGCAACAGCAACGGCAATTATAATACCTTTAATAACTTGCTGCCACATAGGGCTTACAGCGATAAATTGTAATCCATACTGAATAACAGTAAATATTAGAACACCGCTTACTATTCCTCCTACTTTACCAACACCACCATTTAGTGAAACACCACCAACAACGCAGGCCGCAATTGCATCAAGTTCGTAACCATTACCATAATTATTAGTTGCACCAGCTGTTCTAGCAGCCTCTAATACACCTCCAACACCATATAAAAGTGCTGCGAAGATAAATATTCCCATTATAGTTGCAAATACATTAACACCTGAAACTATAGCAGCTTCACGATTACCTCCGATTGCATATACATTTTTACCAAATACGGTTTTATTCAAGATAAACCAAACTAGAATAATAAATACTATAGCAATTGGAACTAGAATTGATATTCCAGGGAAACTTCCTATTTGAAATAGTTTTGTCTGTCCTAAAGCTATGAAATCTGGTCTAATACCACCTATTGGTTGTGATTTATTAGGCGGCATATCAAAATACAAAGAAGTTGCACCATAAACTATAACTTGCGATGCCAAGGTAGCTATAAATGGATGCATGTCATATTTTGCTACTAAAAATCCATTGAATACTCCAAATAAAGCACAGGCAATTACAGCTAGTATTATAGGAATAATAACTGCTATCTGCGGTAATCCTGGGAAAAACCTATTAGCATAGTCTGGATTTTGAAGCATTGAAGTAGATATTACTGCTGCAAGTCCAACCATACGACCTGCTGATAAGTCAGTACCAGCAATAAGTAATGTAAAACAAACTCCAAGGGCAACAATCATTTTTGTTGATGATTGTGTTAATATATCAAGAAATACAGCGTACTGCATGAACCTTGGCTGAATTACCATTATTACAATAACTAGTATTAATAGCGCTAAAATGATAGCATTATCTGTTAAAAAGTTTTTAACAGTTTTTGCTGAAAAAACAACATCCATATCCGCATTTTTCTTATCTATATATTGCTTGCCTCCAAAGATAAGTACTGCTATACCAACTCCCATAATATAAATTGGTAAATCATAAAAAACCTTTGGATTTAGAATAAATTTAAAAACAATTCCTAAAACCACAAAAAGAACACCTATACCTAAAAATATTTTTCCGAATTCTTTTCGTGAAATTATCTTTTCTCCACTCATATTATATACCTCACTTTCTTTCTCCTATAAAAGTCCATTTATTATTAGATTTATTTACAGAGGAGATATGCCTTATTGCATAAATTTTGTAGCTAAATTCATAACCTTTACAGAATCAGCTTCGCTTTGCTCTAAAATTCCAGTAACCTTACCTTCACACATAACCATTATTCTATCTGACATTCCAAGCAATTCTGGCATTTCAGAAGATATCATAATGATTGATTTACCTTGCTTAACCAATTCATGCATTATGGTGTAAATTTCATACTTAGCACCAACATCAATCCCTCTTGTAGGCTCGTCCAATATAAGAATATCTGGATTTGTAAGAAGCCAGCGGGCAATTAAAACCTTTTGTTGGTTTCCTCCCGAAAGGTTTTGAATTAATTGTTCTAAGCTTGGAGTTTTAGTTTTAAGTTCATTATTTGACCTTTTAGCAGCTTCGTATCTGCTAGAATCTTGTAATACACCAGCTTTAGAATATTTCTTTTGACTTGCAATTACAGTATTATCTAATACAGAAAGAATACCGAAAATTCCACTAGCACGCCTTTCCTCAGTTAAAAGTGCAAAGCCACTCTCTTTCGCATCTCTTGGAGTTTTAATTTTAATCTCCTTTCCATCTTTCTCTATCCTTCCAGATTCTACTTCACGAAGTCCAAACAAAGCTTCTACTAATTCTGTACGTTGTGCACCAACAAGTCCGCCTATTCCCAAAATCTCGCCTTTGTACAATTCGAAACTTACGTTTTTAAAGGATTTAGGTAGCGGAGATGAATAATCCTGTACTCTTAAAACCACCTCTTTTGTTGGTTTATATGTTCTTGGTGGAAATCTATTAGTCATATCACGTCCAACCATACGCTTTATTATTAAATCTGTTGTAAGGTCCTTTGCATCCCAAGTTCCTACATACTGACCATCTCTCATAATTGTTACTTCATCTGATATTTTAAGAATTTCCTCCATCTTGTGGGATATATATATAATTGCACATCCCTTATTTTGAAGCTGTTTTATTATTTTAAATAAATGCTTAGTTTCATTTTCTGTTAAGGATGAAGTTGGCTCATCCATAATGATAATTTTTGAATTATAGCTAACAGCCTTTGCTATCTCAACTAATTGAAGATTAGAGGCTGAGAGTTTTCCTGCCAATATTTCTGGATTAATATCTAACTCAATTTCATCGAACAATTCTTGTGTCTTTTTAATCATGGTTTTTCTATCAACTGCAATTCCTCTCATTGGAAATCTGCCAAGCCAAATGTTTTCCATAACTGGACGGAAACGAATTGGGTGTAATTCTTGATGGATCATTGATACGCCTAAATCCAATGCTTGCTTTGAAGTATTTATCTCCATTTTCTTTCCATCTAGTATAATTTCGCCACCATCTTCATGATAAATACCAAAAAGACACTTCATTAAGGTTGACTTTCCTGCACCATTCTCTCCCATTAGTGCATGAACGCTTCCCTTGCGGACTTTGAGTGTTACGTTATCTAGTGCTTTTACGCCTGGAAAAACTTTTGTTATATTATTCATCTCCAGTACATATTCACCCATTAAAACCATCCTCCTTTTATAAATAACAATTCTGGGATGAGGACTTTACCACGTATCCCTATTTAAGTTATGAGTTAAGAGTTAGGAGTCAAGGAATAAAAGCCCATAGCTTTAAAATATCCTTTATAAAATCCCTATGAGGACTTTATCCCAAACTCATAACTCTTAATTCTTAACTTTATAAGTTTTAGGCACATGAAGATAAATAACAAGTCCAAAGTTATCATGAATATTTTTCATCAGGCAAGAAGATAAATTGCCATCACAATGGGACTATCAGGTCAATTTGTCGCCGCAGCATGATGTGAAATATGCTGACAAATGGACTTGTTATTTTTTTGATTGTGCCTTATTTCATATAATCTTTATAATTGTCTTGAGTAACCTTTACATAGTTTATCCATACATATTTTCCATCTGTTACATCATAACCAATGTTATCTTTATTAATTTCTTTACCTTGAGCAGCTGCTAAAGCAATATTTACAGTTGCTTTACCTTGGTTTGCTGCATCATTTAATACTGTTCCAAGAAGTGAACCTTCTTTCATAGCTTGTAATGCTGGTGCTGTTGCATCTACTCCAACTACTGGAATATACTTGCTAGCATCTCCTTTATTGTATCCTTCTGCTTTTAAAGCCTCTATTGCACCAAGAGCCATATCATCATTGTTGCAAAGAACTGCTTCTATTTTATCAATACCTTGTCCTGTAATAAATGCTTTCATAAGGTCAGTTGCTTTTGCTTTATCCCACATTGCTGTATCTGCTGCAAGCTTTTCTGTTTTAAATCCAGCATCTTCTATAGCCTTTACAGAATATTGTGTACGAAGAGTTGCATCTTGATGTCCTGGCTCTCCTTGAAGCATTACATATTGTATTACTCCATCCTTATTTTTATCAGCTTCTGGATGTGCCTTGAAATAGTCAGCTATTAATTCACCTGACATAGTTCCAGATTGTTCTGCATGTGCACCTACATACCATGCTTTATCATAAGTCTTCATATCAGCATCTGATGGTTGACGATTTAAAAATACTATTGGAAGATTCTTAGCCTTTGCTTTTTCAATAATTGGACCTGCAGATGTACTATCAACCGGATTTATTGCTAAAGCATTTACACCTTTTGTAATAAAGGTATCTACTTGTTCGTTTTGTGTAGGCTGCTTATTTTGAGAATCCACTAACTCAATAGTTGCACTCTTGTCCTTAGCTTGAGCTTCCATAGCTGTACGAACGCCTGTCATAAAAGTATCATCAAATTTATATATAGCTGAACCAATTAAAACATCTGAAGATTTAGAGTCTGATTTCTTATCTCCTCCAGCACTTCCTGAATTACTGCTTGATCCACAGCCTGCCATTGTGGCAGCCACCATAACTACTGACATAACGATTGGTAATAATTTTTTAAACCTTTTCATTTATACCCCTCCACATTCTTTAAGTATACTTCGGCACAATCAAAAAATAGATATAACATCTTTAGCCATTATTTTTTTATATGCCTTAGAACAAAGATTTGTTTTTTGTTACTCGTTTACATTCCTTATTATATAGACTTTATAATTTAATCTCCATATGAAATTCTTCACAAAATTATCGAAATTCTTAGGAAATATTTTCTAAAACTCTATCAATTTAATTCCATAAATTTTCTTAATATTAGAGAATCTATAGTTTCGTACAAATAAAAATAGACTTATCCTTGCAAAATATATGCTTTGGATAAGTCCATTAATTATAGATTAGAATCTAAAATCACGTTTTCCTTCATGTAAATCTTCAAGATGTTCTAATACAACTTTTCTCACTTTTTCATTAGGTATTCTTGGAATTTCATTTTTGATTGCTTCTTCGCCTTTTTCTTTTGTGTCAGCAGATGCATAGTCTTCTAAATATTCTTTTAAAGTCATAAGAGCATTAGGCTGACAGCAATTTGCTATCTGTCCAGACTTAACAAGGCTCATAAATCTATCTCCAGTTCTTCCTTCTCTATAACATGCAGTACAGAAACTTGGTATGTGTCCCCTTTCAAGTAACCAGTTTACGATCTCATCTAAGGTTCTATTATCACTCACATCAAATTGTGCTGAATTATCTTCTTCTTTTTCCTTTTCTGCATATCCTCCAACACTTGTAGATGATGCTCCACTTATTTGAGAAACTCCAAGTTCAAGTACTTTTTCTCTTGATTTTTGAGATTCTCTTGTTGAAACAATAAGACCTGTATATGGAACTGAAATTCTAAGCACTGCAACTATTTTTGCAAATATATCATCTGAAATTGCATTACTAAATTCTTCTGGATTAATATCATCAGCTGGTCTTATTCTTGGTACACTTATTGTATGCGGTCCAACTCCCATTGCTGCTTCTAAATGTTCTGCATGCATAAGAAGTCCAACAAAATCATATTTGTACATATTTAATCCAAATAATACTCCCATTCCAACATCGTCAATGCCACCTTCCATAGCTCTATCCATAGCTTCTGTATGGTAAGCATAATCATGTTTTGGACCTGTTGGATGAAGTTCTTCATATGCTTTTTTGTTATATGTTTCTTGGAATAATATATATGTTCCTATTCCTGCTTCCTTTAGTTTTCTATAATTATCAACAGTAGTAGCTGCAATATTCACGTTAGCTCTTCTAATAGCGCCATTTTTATGCTTTATGCTATAAATTGTCTTTATACTTTCTAGTACGTATTCAATTGGATTATTCACTGGATCTTCCCCAGTTTCTAGAGCAAGTCTCTTGTGTCCCATATCTTGAAGTGCAATAACTTCTCTTTTAATATCTTCTTGAGTAAGTTTTTTTCTTGCTATATGTTTATTTTTATAATGATATGGACAATAAGTACATCCATTAACGCAATAATTAGAAAGATATAATGGTGCAAACATTACTATTCTATTTCCGTAAAATTTCTGCTTAATTTCTTTAGCTAACTTGTACATTTTTTCATTTTCATCTTCTAATTCACATTCAAGTAAAACTATTGCTTCTCTATGGGAAAGCCCTTTGCAATCTTTAGCTTTTTCTAAAATTTGATTAATAAGTTCTCTATTATTCTTATTTTTCTTTGCATACTCGAGACTTTCTAATATCTCTTCTTCATCGATAAACTCTGTTGCTACTTTTGATTTAACATTATACATCAATCAACGCTTCTTTCTTTAATTGAATTTTTTGTTGTGTAACACGCTCTGATTTAAAATTTTATGATTCAATTTGGGCAAAACAGTTTTATTTTGCAGTTTTAGAATACATTGTTTTTACACTTATGCCTTCAATCATACCAAGCTTACCTGACAATGAACTTATAATATCATTTGTGGCATCTATAACTACGCTTATTATACCGATATTTTTTTGACGGTAAGGTATGCCCATTCTTCCAACCATATACTGTGAATATTCATGTAAGATGCTATTAAGTTTGTCTGTTGAATTCATATCTTCCACTATAATTCCTATCAATGCAATTCTTGTTTCCATATCTTTTATCCCTTTCAAGAAGAAATTACCTATCTTTTCATATAAAGTGAAACTTGGCTTCAGAGGGAGTCTTAATCTCCAACTGAAAGTTAGTTGAACTTATCTAGGGCCGTGCCACTGTTATCTACCACTTTGATATAAGATGGTAGTGTTACAGTTGCTAAGCATCAGATAAATTATACTATAGAAAAAATAAATCCTTGTGCCAAAAAGACGCAAGGATAGCATATATCTCTATATCTATAATACCGCCTTGCCATTTGGGTCGAACCCTCATGTATCTCAGAACGATTACCATTTAGAAGTCTTTCTTCTTTGGCTTCCCATTAAAGTCAGACTACAATTTTATTTTAACACAAATATTGTTTATATCAAGCTTTGAAAAATAAATCCTTGTGCCAAAAAAGACACAAGGATATCATATATATCTATTGCAGAAATGTTCTCCTATGATTAATAGCAGATTACAATTCCTCCATCATCAGCGTAAACTGTACTTAAGCCTCCCCCTTCAAAAATAATAATATCTTTGAAATTGTATTTACTCTTTATTGCTTCCTTAAGTTTCTCTGCCTTTTCCTTTGCGTTTATATGCCCTATTCCGAGAATTTTATTTTTAAAATCTATACTTTCTTCACCAATCATATCAACCAGTCTATTAAAAGCCTTTTTCTTTCCTCTTACCTGTTCTTTAAGAGTAATTTCTCCATCTAAAGCAGTCATAATTGGAATAACTTGCAATAATGAACCCATTAAAGCTTTCATGCTGCTTATCCTTCCATTCTTGACCAAATTATCTAACCTTTCTAATACAAACAACGTTTTCATGCCATGTATATACTGTGTGACTTCTTCTACAATGCAATTATTTTGAACTTTTTCTTCAATCAATTGCTTTATTTTTAAAACAACTAAATCAGCCCCTGAAACCGCTGTTTTGCAATCAAAAACATGTACAAAGCTCTCTGGAAATTCCTCTAATAACATTTCTTTAGCTAAAATAGCACTGTTGTATGAGCCGCTAAGTTTTCCGGAAATAGTAACAATAAAGTTGTTTTTAGATTTTTTTAACGCTTCTAGAAAATCATTTGGCGATGGACAAGCAGTTCCTATTTTATTTTTACTATTTTTCATTTTTTCAAGCAGTACAGTTCTATCTAAATTTTTATCAATTATTTCCTCATTATCAATTATAATTTTAAAGGGTACTCTTTCCATATACTCTTCATTGCCGAAGACTTCATAATTAAAATCCACACAACTGTCCACTATTATTCTAGCTTCCATTATATTCACCCATCTTTTCATTCAATTCTAATATATATAAATATTAAGTTTTTTATTATTTAGTTTATACTTTTACCTAATTATATATTAATTTTACTATCATTAACAGTTTTTTTTATATTTAGTTTAGTAGGTAATATGTTTAAGCATCACATTTCAAATTAATATAACAGAGTATTATCACCAATAAAATATATGTACGTTTATGTATTTCAAGTATTTATTATGTAAAAAGCAAGCTGCCTAAAATAAAAATCAAATTTTTATTTTAGACAGCCAATTCAAATTTTTATTTGATTCAAACTATTAATTAATCACTATTTTTTCTTCTTTGAATATAAATCAAATACTACTGCGAATAACAACACGAAACCTTTAATAGCCATTTGCCAGTTATTATCGACTCCTAGTAAAGACATACCATTATTAAGAACACCCAATACTAATCCACCGACAACTGCTCCCATAATTCGTCCTGTACCACCACTTGTAGATGCACCACCTATGTAACAAGCTGCCATTGCATCAAACTCAAAGTTAACTCCTGCTTTTGGCTGTGCTGAATTAACACGTGCCGCATAGATTAAACCAGCTAATGCTGCTATTATTCCCATATTAACAAATACTAAAAATTGAGTTCTAGCAACCTTTACTCCTGATAATGCTGCTGCTTTTCTATTTCCACCAACTGCATATACTTGTCTACCAAACACTGTTTTAGTAGTAATAAATGAATAAATTCCTATTATTATTCCAACAAGTATCAATACATTAGGTATTCCTTTATAACTTGCTAAAGTAAAAGTTCCAGCGGCAATCACTAAAACTATAATAACATTTTTAGCAATAAACGATTTCTTATTTTCAACTGTAAAGTTGTATTTAGTAAGTTTTCTTCTGTTAAGAATATTTTTTAGAACAACTCCTAAGGCAAGTATGATCCCTACAAGTACTGTTGATCCTACTAGGTAACCTTCTCCCATTTGGAAATAAAATAGTGGTGGCAAAAATCCAGATCCTATGTTCGCAAATGATGTTGGAAATGGTGCAATTGTAGTACCATTTAATATTATCATTGCAAATCCTCTAAAAACTAATTGACCCGCTAATGTTACTACAAATCCTGGAATTTGTTTATAAGCAATCCAATATCCTTGAGCGGCTCCAACTGCTGCACCTATTAAAAGTGTTATAATAACAGATATTCCAGGGTTCATTCCCTTGGTAACCATACATACACCTGCTATTGCTCCAATGAAGGCACAGACTGAACCAGCTGAAAGGTCAACAGTTCCTGTGATAACTACAAGAAGCATACCTATTGCAATAATTAGTACATACCCATTTTGTTGAATTAAGTTAGTTATATTAAGAGAATTTAACATAATTCCTTTAGTTAAAATTTGAAATATAGCTACTACTGCTATCAATACGATAAACATACCGTTTTTTCCCATTACTTTGCTAAATGTGCTACCTTTTTTAACTTCTTCTTTAACACTATTATTTTTTTCACTCATCTTACTGCGCCTCCTTGTTTTTTGCTGTAACTATTTTCCTCATAATAATTTCTTGAGTAGCCTCTTTTGCATCTAATTCTCCTATCATTCTGCCTTCATTCATAATATAAATTCTGTCACTTATTCCAAGGACTTCAGGCAATTCAGAAGAGATCACAATAACAGCTTTTCCTTGGGCTACTAAATCATTTATAATTGTGTAAATTTCATATTTTGCTCCTACGTCAATTCCTCTAGTTGGTTCATCAAGAATTAATATATCTGGTTCTGCATAAATCCATCTTGAAAGTATTACTTTTTGCTGATTACCGCCACTTAAGTTTCCTGTAAGCTGCAATATACTTGGGGTTTTTATTTTCATTGATTTTCTAAATTCTTCTGCTGCTAAAATTTCAACTTGGTCATTTATAACACCGTTGTGCGAAATTTTCTTTAGTGATGCAATTGAAATATTATGACGTATATCATCAATTAAATTTAATCCTGCATCTTTTCTATCCTCAGTTACATAAGCAATACCTGCATCAATTGCATCTTTAACTGTTTTTATATTAATCTCCTTACCATCTTTTATAATGGTTCCTGAAATATTCGTTCCATATGACTTTCCAAAAATACTCATTGCAAGTTCAGTTCTTCCTGCACCCATAAGCCCTGCAATTCCAACAACTTCACCTTTTTTTACATTTATATTAACATTATCAACCCTTTTTCTATCTGGGTATTCTGGATTATAAACATTCCAATCCTTTACTTCAAATAATACATCTCCTATCTTAGGAGTCCTCTTTGGATAACGATCTGTAAGTTCACGTCCTACCATTCCCTTAACAATTCTATCCTCTGAAATTCTTCCATTGGATGCATCCAAAGTTTCAATTGTTGTTCCATCTCTCAATATAGTTATAGAATCACAAACTTTTGATACTTCATTTAATTTATGTGAAATTAAAATACTTGTAATTCCCTGCTTTTTTAAATCCAACATTAAATCTAATAAGTGTTCGCTATCATCTTCATTTAATGATGCTGTTGGTTCGTCTAAAATTAGTAATTTTACGTTTTTTGATAACGCTTTAGCAATTTCAATTAATTGCTGTTTTCCAACACTAAGTGTGTTTACAATAGTATCTGGATCCTCATTAAGTCCAACCTTCTTAAGTAATTCTTCAGTCCTAGTTCTCACCTCATGCCAATCTATAATCCCATGTTTTGAAATTTCATTTCCTATAAAGATATTTTCTGCTATGCTAAGGTAAGGACTTAAAGCTAATTCTTGATGTATAATAACTATTCCGTCTGCTTCGCTATCTTTTACATTTTTATATTTACATGCTTTACCATTGTATAAAATGGCTCCTTCATATGATCCATAGGGATGTATTCCACTTAACACCTTCATCAAAGTGGATTTACCTGCTCCATTTTCTCCACAAAGAGAGTGAATTTCACCAGATTGCACTTGTAAATTAACATTGTCTAATGCTTTTACTCCTGGAAATGTCTTAGTTATGTTTATCATTTCGAGAATTATATCATTATTCTCTAACATATGTTACGTCCCTCCTTATTTCAGTAATAGTAGCAATTAAATTGCTACTATTACTTTTTAATGTAATTACTATTTATTAAGATCCTCTTGTTTTATATATCCTGAATCAATTAATTCTTTTTGGTAATTATCTTTGTCTACAGAAACTGGAGTACATAGGTATGATGGTACAACTTTTACTCCATTGTTATATGTCTTGTCATCATTTACTTCTACTTTTTCTCCTTTTAGAACTTCATCAACAGTTTTAACAGCTTGAGCTGATAATTTTCTTGTATCCTTAAATGTTGTTTGTGTTTGTTCACCTTTAATAATAGACTTAACAGTAGGTGTTTCTGCGTCTTGACCTGTAATTATTGGCCATGGAAGATCAGCTGAACCATAACCTACACTTCTTAATGCTTCTACGATACCACGGCTCAAACCATCATAAGATGACATTACAGCATCAACTTTTTTACCTGATGAATAATTAGCAGTTAATATATTTTCCATTCTTGATTGTGCTAAAGCACCATCCCATCTTAATGTACATACGTCATCAAATTTAGTTTGACCTGAAACTACAACTAGCTTTTTAGAATCTATATACGGTTGAAGTATACTCATTGCACCATCAAATAACATATGTGCATTATTATCATCTGGAGAACCTGCAAATAATTCTATATTATATGATTTACTATTTGATGTATCTTTTAAATTTAATTTGCTTTCAATATATTGACCAATTTGTACCCCTACAAGTTTATTATCAAAAGAAATATAATAATCTACATTGGCAGTATTTTTAATCAAACGGTCATAAGCTATAACAGGAATGTTTGCATCTTTAGCTTTTTGACAAACATCAGTTAAAGAATCACCATCAATGTTAGCGATTACTAAAGCACTTACACCTTTTGTTATCATATTTTCAGCTTGTGCTACTTGAGTTTCAACGGTATCTTCTGCATATTGAAGATCTGTACTATAACCTAGATCTTTCAAGCCTTGTACCATATCATCTCCATCTTTTATCCAACGCTCAGAAGACTTAGTTGGCATTAAAATTCCAATAGTTTTTCCAGCTGTTGAACCTCCACTAGCTTTTTCTTTATCTCCTCCTGGTGCAGTAGTGGTTACTCCGCAACCTGCTAGTGATCCAAATAGTACCATTGATGATAATAAAATAGCCATTAATTTTTTCTTCATTATTTGTTTCTCCCTTCATTTCCATATATTTAATTTAGAATTTATATTTTACCCTTAACAGTTTTAAACGTTATCATTTTTCGACAAATTAAAACACTTTAAAGGATAATAATATACCAGTTTATCAAACATAGAATATTTAATATTCTATGTTTTATTTTCTGTACTTTATAGCCATAATTCTTAATAAATAATATATACTCTTTATTTATAAAAATTATAAGCTAGCTCCCAAATCACTAATAAAGACATAACTTTCGAATACATACTATTAACATCAAATTTATAATCTGTATTCTTTCTTTTATATACCATTGGTACTGCAGCACCTATCACAATTAACACTCCAAATATTATTAACATCGTAAGAGAACGATTAATAAGTCCCATATCAATTGTAATGAAGTATAACAATAAACAAGGTGCTACCAAATAATATAGTAATCCATTACACATAGTGACATACTTTTGCTCCATTTATAACACTCTCCAATCTAATAAATTTATTATTATTATTCAATGTTTAATAATGCACTATACTAAATACTTATTTATAAGTTGTCTATTGCTGCTCTTTCAATAGGAAATCCCTTAGTATAACGTTTGATAAATTCATTAAAACCTTCAACATCCCTAGAATCAGGCTCTATTTTTGTACCGATTTTTCCTGCAAATACTTTCTGTGCAAGATAACTTTCTAATGTCTCATTTTCTGTTTTACCTTGCATATATGATGCAAGTAGTGCAATTCCCCATGCTCCACCTTCTCCTGCTGTTTCCATGACAGAAACAGTCGCATTAATAGCTGCTGCCATAATCTTCTGTCCTACATCCTTAGTCTTAAACAAACCACCATGCCCTAAGATTTCATCAAGCTTAACTCCTTCTTGCTTAAGTAGAATATCTAAACCTATTTTAAGTGCTCCTAATGCTGTAAATAAGTTTACACGCATGAAATTTGCTAAATTAAATTTACTTTCTGGGGAGCGGACAAACACTGGACGTCCTTCTTCAAAATTCGTTATATGTTCTCCAGAAAAATAATTATAAGCTAATAAACCGCCGCAGTCAGAATCTCCTTTAAGTGCCTCATTATATAAAGTTGAAAATAATTTAGTCATATCAACTTCCATACCAATTGCCTCCGAAAATTCCTTAAATAATCCCACCCATGCATTAAGATCTGAGGTGCAATTATTACAATGAACCATGGCAACTAGATTACTAGTAGGTGTTGTAACAAGATCAATTTCTGAATATACTTTAGATAATTCCCTTTCAAGTACAATCATTGCAAAAACTGAGGTTCCAGCTGAAACATTTCCTGTACGCTTTGCTACACTATTAGTTGCAACCATACCTGTTCCTGCATCGCCTTCTGGAGGACAAAGTGGAATTCCTGGTTTCAACTGTCCTGTGACATCTAAAAGCCTTGCACCTTCCTCTGTAAGAACACCAGCCTTTTCACCAGCTACCAAAACCTCTGGTAAGATATCTTCTAGTTTCCATGAGAAATTTTTTGGAGCAATCAATTCATTAAACTGCTTAATCATGTTTGCATTAAAGTCTTTTGTATCTATGTCAATCGGAAACATTCCAGATGCTTCACCAACACCTAAAGCCTTTTTGCCTGTTAGCTTCCAATGCAAATATCCTGCTAAAGTCGTCTGAAAACTTATATCAGTTACGTGTTCTTCCTGATTTAATATAGCCTGATAAAGATGAGCAATGCTCCATCTTTGAGGAATATTATAGTCGAACAACTTTGTTAACTCTTCAGATGCTTTTTCTGTAATAGTGTTACGCCATGTACGAAATGGTACTAATAGTTCTCCATCTCTGTTAAAAACCATATAACCATGCATCATAGCACTAAATCCAATCGCTCCTATGACTTGGATAGTTACCCCATAGTTCTTTTTAACCTCTTCAGCCATACTCTGATAACTGTCCTGTACGCCTGTCCAAATATCATCTAAGCTATAAGTCCAAATATTATTGACATATTTATTCTCCCAATCATGACTTCCAGAGGCAATAGGTTCATTATCTTCATTAATTAAGACTGCTTTAATTCGAGTCGATCCGAGTTCAATACCAAGTACTGTTTTACCATTGATGATGGCATTTTTTACATCATTTATTTCTAGACTCATAAAATACCTCCACTCTTTTATTTCATATATTTTTTTCTTAATTTATATAAATGCTTTGGTTATTTAGTCGTAACTTTAACTGCCCTTGTTACAACATTGTCTACAGTAAAGCCAAACATTTCAAATAACTCTTCTGCTTTACCTGAAGCTCCAAAAGTATCTAGAGAAATAACTTCTCCATCAAGTCCTACATATTTATGCCATCCAAAGCTTGTTAAGGCTTCTACCGCAACTCTTGCTCTTACTGCTTTTGGCATTACAGACTCTTTATAGCTTTCCTCTTGGGCATCAAATAACTCAAAGC
>NZ_LZZL01000071.1:0-30988 GCF_002006495.1 Clostridium sp. BL-8 | reverse complement strand
CTAGTTAAACATTATTTATCCCCTATTAAATAAATATTAACCAGTATTCAGAATGATCTATAACACTCTAATAGATCATTCTTTTTTATTTATAGATTCTTGCCTCATAAAGTAAATCTGCAATCAATTGCTTTTTTAAGTTCACCAAATGTATCAAATTTTCTTAGATAGTACATTTCAGATTTTAGAATGCCCCAAAAGCCTTCCGTTAGACTACTATCTATATCTTATCAGGATGTTGCTCTGACAATTTTTTACCCAGCTCATTTAAAGATTCATAAGCAGGCTCTAAATATTTACAAATATCAGTCAAAGAATATTCCACATGAGGAGGAATTTTATTAAATTCTTTTCTTTTCACAAGACCATGTTCTTCCAAAGACTGCAAGGAACGGGTGAGCATAATATTAGTTATTCCAGGTAGATTTCGCTTAAGTTCATTATATCTAATGCTTTTTGTACGGTATATAACGAACAAGATAGGCAGTCTCCACTTTCCACCAATGATTTCAAGAGCGTCAATAATGTGACATTCGTCTTTGTAATAAATTATCTTGTTTTCTTGTTTATCTGTCATTAGTAATACCTCCGATTTTAAGGCACAAAAATGTGCGTACTTGTTATTATGTTACCTATGAAACTATAATAACACTATACATCAAAAACAAACTATATGTAAATGATACATTGCTCAAAAATTAAGAAAATAGGAGGAAATTTGATGATTACTACAATTCAAAAAGAGAAAGATATTTCGGCAAACACTATGAAGGCAATTCGATTCCATGAGTTCGGTGGTCCTGATGTTCTACGTTACGAGGATGTGCCGCTTCCTGAACTTAAGCAAGGCGAGGTGCTCGTTCGCGTTCACGCAATCGGCATCAATCCACCAGACTGGTACATGCGTGAAGGGATGAAGATTCTTCCTCCAGAGATAAGGCCGACTATACCATTACCTTACATTCCTGGAACAGATATATCTGGAGTTGTCGAGGCTGTAGCTCCGGATGTGAAGGACTTTTCCATAGGCGACGACGTTTTCGGCATGGTTCGTTTTCCTAGATATGGTAGTAATGCTTATGCAGAGTATGTTGCTGCTCCTGCGTCGGACCTAGCACTCAAGCCTGCTCACATCGATCACGCGCATGCAGCAGCGGCACCGATGTCAGGGCTCACTGCGTGGCAGTATCTGATTGACCTTGGGCATAATGAACTAAACCCGCTTCAACCGGCAACGCATCGCCCAGTGCCGCTTAATGGCAAGACAGTTCTTATAAATGGTGCTGGAGGCGGAGTGGGACATTTCGCCGTACAGCTGGCCAAATGGAAAGGGGCTCATGTCATCGCGGTGGCATCAGGTGCGCATGAGACGTTCCTTCGCGAACTTGGTGCAGACGAATTCATCGACTACACCAAGAACCTTCCTGAGGATGTCGTGCATGACGCTGATCTCGTTATAGACACCATTGGTGGTCCAACAACCGGTCGTTTCTTGCGCACACTCAAGCAGGGCGGCGCTTTGTTTCCGATTTTCTTTGGTTCTGCTGACGCTGAGGAGGTTGCAAAGCTTAGTGTAACAGTATCAATGCTCCAAGTTCGCTCGAACGGTTCACAGCTCGCAGAATTGGGACTCTTACTTGATTCAGGGACAGTGCGCGTTGCAATAGACAGCACGTTCCCGCTTGCTGATGCTCGCAAGGCACACGAGCGAGCAGCTCACGGGCATATCCAAGGCAAGATTGTGCTTACAGTTGTGTAATGTCGAAAGCGAGAATGTAGCTTTCATTAACAGATGGAAGTTTAGCGTGCAAATTTAAGGAAATCAGTAGCTATGCAGACTAAACAACTTAAATAAATAAGTCACAGGAAGAGTCATCGCCTTAATAGGTGATGGCTTTTCTTTTGGTCACTTTTTTACATGTTTATAAGCGGTTCTATTTTATCATGTCACATTTTCCAGTAAGTTTACTAATTGTCTTTTTTGAACCAACTAAAGCTATTCCAAGATACTTCATATCTTCTGATGGTATATCTCGTGTAATAGATAGAAATTCTTCATAATTCTTTGTCTGCTGACCTTCAACAGGGAAGTCTATAACATCGCAGCCTTTTTCCAATGCAGCTTTACGAAGTGCTTTTAAATCTTCTTGATTTGTGCACAACATAGGAATTCCTGTAGGAATTAATCCAGGATGTGTTTCACCTGATGCATCAATGAGCTGTTCGCCAAGAAGTACAGGGTGACGTCTGCCTGCTGTTAGTGCTATTACAGCAATTGCATTAGCAAGAAGTCCTCCTGATAAGGAACTGTCCATTATAATAGTGCAGCGAGTAGGGATTTCTGATAATATTGTTAAGAATTCGTTATTTTCATTATACATTTTAATTTTCTCCTTTCTGAATAGAACTTAATATAACACCTATGATAACAATAACTCCGCCTGATATTTGGATGGCAGATACACTTTCATGTAAGATTAATATTGAAAATATTAAACCCAAAACAGGAACTAGATTCATAAGAGACACTGAAATACTAGCGGAGAGTTTTCTGAGTCCTAAATTATATAATAGAAATGCAACAATAGAGCAACCTACACTTAGATAGATCAATGCGCTTGCTGAAGTGATGGTAGGCATTTTCCATGTTTTACCCTCGATGATGACAAATGGCAAAAAGAAGATGAAGCCTGCTAGCATCTGATAATATGTTAACGTCATTGCAGAATATTTATTTGTCAAATCTCTTGTGATAAAGTTGTAGAATGCCCATACAATTCCAGCTCCTATTAGAATTATATTTCCTAACATAGATTTAGAATTACCATCTGCATTAATTTGAGTTAGAACTGCAACCCCAATGATAGCGAGTATAATTCCGAGTACCTTTTTTATATTTGGTTTTGAATGATAAATAAAAAATTCTAGTAATGTTGTAACAGCAGGAAAAGAAGCTACTATCAAAGCAGAGTTTGAAGAAGATGTCATACTAACTCCAATGTTTTCTATTGCAAAATAAAGTGTAATCCCCAAAAATCCACTTAAAGCAATACGGATACGATCTTCCTTTTGTATTTGTTCATTATTTGATGTGATTTTCCTCATGAACCAAAAGAGAATCACAGCAAAAAGAGTTCTAACTGCAGCGAGTTGAATAGGAGCAAAGGTTTCATAAGCTAATTTTGTTGCGATAAAAGATGCACTCCATAATACAACAGCCCCAGTACTAGCCAAGTAATAGTAAGATAAAGTTTCATTATGTATATTTGTTTTTTGATTATCTAGTAATGATTTGGCCTTTAACATAGAAATATATATCCCCCTCTTTAAATTTAGTGACTACTATTGTAACTACTTGTGATTACAATATCAGTTTTAGTTGATTGTGTCAATAGATTTAGTTATAATATTAGTTACTAAAGTAGCGACTAATATTATTGGAGGATTTATGGAAGATAACATTTTAGAGGTATTAAAAAATTTAAATTTTACAGAATATGAAGCAAAAGCATACCTTACATTATTAGAAGAATCACCATTAACAGGCTATGCAGTAGCAAAAAATTCAGGTGTGCCACGTTCAAAAATATATGAGGTTTTAGATAGTCTTGCTATGCGTGGAGATATTCTAATTAGCCATGGAAATACACAACAGTATGTTCCAATTCCAGCAAAAGAACTTATTAAAAATCGTCGGGTAAAAGCTGAAGAGAATTTTAAACTTGCAGAAAAATCTTTAGAACAATATAATCAATCTTCAAAGAATCGTGAGAATATCTGGAATATAACTGGTCATGACGAAATACTTGATAAAGTAAAAGAATGCATTCTTTCAGCAAAACATAGAATTCTGATTGAACTTTGGAAA
The DNA here is from genome assembly GCF_002006495.1 of Clostridium sp. BL-8. Classification (NCBI taxonomy): domain Bacteria; kingdom Bacillati; phylum Bacillota; class Clostridia; order Eubacteriales; family Clostridiaceae; genus Clostridium; species Clostridium sp. BL-8. Next base: position 27,120 of record NZ_LZZL01000071.1, on the reverse strand, counting down.
GAGGAATTCAAAGAATTAGAAGCTGAATTAAAAAAGGCAGCTGATAAAGGAGTAGTAGTAACAATCATTGCTTATGGAGAAATAATAGCTGATTTTGCAAATGTTTACTTACATGATATGAGTACAGAAATTACCGATGAATACGGAGGACGCTGGCTTGTAGCTAGTGCTGATAATTCAGAAGTTGTAGCTGGTATTGTATCACTCGGTAAAGATAGCAGGGCAGCATGGACAATGCATCAAGGATTGGTTATGCCTATAACAGAAGTCATGATTCATGATCTGTATATTATGGAAATCATGGAGAAGCATAGAGAATTATTAGAAGAAAGTTTTGGCAAAAATCTTATTGAACTTCGTAAGAAATTTTCTATATATCAGGATTTAAAAAAACATTATGTATAATTAATCTATGAAATCATAATATTTTAATTTCAAGCGCTATATCATTGAATATAAATTCAATAAAACAATGTTTTTTGGGAACACTTCTTTGCGTATTTTTGCTTTCTTTTCAGGATCAACGCTTGTAACTACTTTTGAATAATCTTCGAATTGATAAGTATCAAAACTGAGGAGAGTCTCTGAAGCACCAAATATTTTAGTCAACATCATTTGGTTAAAATTATATATAAACACAATTATATTACTTATTTAGGTGAACTGTATGCACAAGTCACGGTCACAGTTATGTTATCTATATAGGGTTTCTTAATGAGATTAAAACTTATGCAATTTGAAAAAACACTGATATTTCTGGAATTGTAATAATGAATATGTTTTGTTATCAATATGGAACCCTATATAACAGGCTATAATATACTAGCCTGTTATATAAGAATTCAGAACAAACTTCAGGTACCAATCATTTATTTTGTATGGAAATTAAAGACAATAGTTACCTTTAGGTGCCTATACCACTTTGAAGTGCTTACTTTACAGAATGTGTATATAACCGTATTATAAAAACATAGATAGATAATATCCAATTAATTACATTGAGGAGGCTTTCTCTATGAAAGAACTTACTATTAAAAATTTAAATGCCATTGAAGCAATTCAAAGAAAACAAAATGATAATGAATTTTACATTAAACCAGTAGTCGCTGGTCCTGAGGCTGGTCAGTGCACAGTATCATTTATTGAAGTACCACCTGGAAACCAAGCATTTAGTTACCATTATCACGAAAAAAATGAAGAGGTATTCTATATAATTAGCGGGATTGGCTCAGTTAGAACACCTGACGGGATAAAATCAGTTAAGGCGGGCGATATTATAACTTTTCCACCAGGTAAAGAAGGTGCACATGTAATTAGTAATGCTTCCGATACTGAAAATCTTGTTTATGTTGATTTTGACACACACAACGTACCTGAAGTTGTTAGCTTACCAGATAGTAACCAAGTAATGGTTATTGGAAATCATATAAAAGGTACATTTAACATGGAAAAATAGGATTACTAGCAAAAATAGTACTAAGCTTTTGAAAGCTAAGGTACTATTTTTATTGTATATTGAATTATAGATTAGCATTTATCTTCTCTTTATATTGCTTTCCCCATGTAAGCATAGAATTTAGTACAGGTTTTAGGCTCAAGCCATCTTCGGTAAGTGAATATTCAACTCTCGGCGGTACTTCAGCATATACAGTTCTTTCTACAAGCCCATCTTCTTCCATTTCTCTTAGCTGCTGTGTAAGCACCTTTTGGCTTATAGAATTTATTGATTTCTTCAACTCTCCAAATCTTTTAGTTCCATTAATGAGGTCTCTTAATATTAGCACTTTCCACTTCCCACCTATAAGTAATAGTGTTGTTTCAATTGAACAAGCGGGTAATTCTCTTTTCATAAATTGCACATACTTTCTTTTTATATTTTAAGATAAAGGGTAAATATTTGGTGATTTGCACTTTAGCACCTATGTATTAAAATACTAAAAAAGTATTAGTTACTTTTTAAGCGCTATAGTACTTTTAGGTACTTAATTATAATAGTATACTATTGAATTTATTATATAGCAACGCTCTTTGGAAATCTAATAATATTTATAATAAAGCTATAATTTATTAGTTAGTTCTGATTTTTACTATGCATTATTGATATAAGAAACTTTTGTTATTTAACAATAAATTGGTGTTGACTCTGCCCTAAGGGAAGGGTTTAAAATAAATTTAAAAGATAATTATTTTATTAACTTTGCGATGTAATTATTGACAAGGAGCATAGAGGACAAGGTTTAGGAAAGTCAATGATAGAATTCATTGCAAAAGATGATGATCTGAAAAATTTGCATGGACTTTTGCTTACTAAAAATGCACATGGATTGTATGAAAAATATGGATTTGAAAGAAATGCTGAAAAATTCATGCATAAAATTGCTGTATTATAATAACTATATGTATTTATAGTTAGCTCACATGTGTTAAATTATATAAATGAAATAAAATAATCCTGAAGAGAAAAGTCTCTCCAGGATTATTTTATTTCAAATTCAAGCTGTGTTGGTCTGGTATTAAGATAATATTCGTATTCCATTTTATAATATAGTATTAATTTTCTTCTGCTTTCATAAGGCAGTTCATTTACAAGTGAAGTATATTGCTCTTTTGAAGAAAATCCTTTTTCTTTTATAATCTATGTTTTAAAAGTGGATAAAAGAAAATATGAGACAAAGACATTAATAGAAGAATATCGTAACTTAAGTAAACTTGAAGAATGAAGATTTTCAGAAAATGCATATGAATTAAAGGATGGCTCAAAAATTAGTGTCCTCTTAACATTTAAGTATTCTCCATCAATAGGAGGAGCCATACCGTTTACTATTGGAGCTTTTCTATTATCTTATAAAATGTTATTTTGATTTGAGACAATTTGATTAGCTGATATATTTTGTTCATCACTAGAAGAAACATCGAAGTTTTATATACCATATTTATTCTTAAGAATATTACCATAGAAGAATATATATTCTACAACATATTACCATATATATTCTGAAGAATATGCGCCTAAAATGCGGGATGAGAGTGCTTTGATAAAAAACAAATAGCTATTATAATTAGAAATTCTACTTTTGAAGATGAGCTTAAGTGTTAACTATTAGAGGAAGCCATATTAGATAAATGCAAAGGATGCCGCCTTAAATGTATTTGTGATGGAATAGACCAAGTGGCTGATGATTATATGGGAAAGACTACAGAGTTGGTTAATAGTTTTTTATTTTGAATAAATAAATTATAGTATCATTTCCAATTAAAAGATATAGATACAGTGAAGCTGTATGTGTTGAGTATAAATGATATAGACTTTATTCAAAGATTTAGTAAAAATATACAAGAACTTTACTAGCGTATTAAAAATAGAGAGTTTACAAAAGAATAGAAACAATTATAATACAAGTAAGGGAATAACAGTAATAAGCATTACTGTTATGTACAATATTAATCATAATACATCGAATTTGCAATAAGCGCAAGTATTATAAAGTTAAACAGGCTAAATCGGCACTCTTCCATTCCTATATGTGCCGGCGATAGTCGTAAGGGGGGCTAAGATGGATATTAAAAAATACGAATTGTTTGTAGATGTTGCAGAAACTGGAAGTTTTACAAAAAGCGCTGAGAGAATAGGATATACCCAGTCAGGAGTTAGTCATTTGCTTAAGAGTCTTGAAAGTGAAATTGGTTTATCTCTATTTATTCGATCTAAGAAAGGTGTTACATTAACCCATAGTGGTGAAATTTTACTTCCACTTATCAGAGGTCTTTTATCCAGCAATGAGTATGTTGAAGAGACAATTCAGGATATTAAAGGCTACGAAATTGGTAAAATTAAGATTGGAACTTTTACAAGTGTTGCAATTAGTTGGCTGCCGCAGATTATATATCTTTTTGAAAAAAAATATCCCAAAATTGAAATAAGCATTAAAGAGGGCGGAACAGATGACGTAGAGCAGTGGATTGATGACAATACAATAGATATAGGTTTTTTAAGTGAACGTCATATTAATAAAATGGAGTTTATTCCTTTGTACGAAGATCCGCTAGTTGCAATACTGCCAATTAATCATAAACTTAGTAAAAATAAATCAGTTCAAATTGAAGAATTTAATGACAAGCCATTCATAATATCTACAATAGGAACTGATTATGATATTCATAATGCATTAACAGATGCAGCAGTGAAACCATTTATGAAGTACTCCTGTACTGATGATCATGCGATTATATCTATGGTTGCAAATAATCTTGGAATTAGTATATTGCCAGAGTTGATTGCAAGAGACTATAAAAATATAATAGCTATGAGACCATTAAATCCATATTATTGCAGAAAACTTGGGATCGCATATAAATTAAATGATATGCTTACACCATCTGTCAAAAAATTCATAGAATTTGCCAAAGACTATATAACAAATCAGTAAATTTTAATATAAGGCACAATAAAATAAGTTAGATGACTGGGTACTTTTTATTTTAGCTAAGTACGCAGTTATTTTTTATTCTTTAGGAATTTATAGAATTCTCATCATATTATAACTTGAGCAAAGTCAGGAGCGTAGGGAATTTTCTTAAAATAAACATGACAATTACTAATCAATAACAGAACAAAAAGTCGCTTTACTAATTATATATGCTGCCGTATACTGAATCCATAACCAAGAAGATAAAGAAAAATTAAGCAATATTGACGTAGATAGGAGGTTATAATGAGACATATTTATGAATATAAGTTGAAACAACACATTGGTGAACAAGTTGTTTCCGCAGTTGTCAAAGGTGACAGCATCAAGCGGGGACAACTTGTTTCATTTCAAAGGGAAAATTCACTTGGGGCAAATATATATGCAAGTGTAACTGGAAGAGTCTGTGAAGTTTCAGATAGTAGTATATCTATTCTAGCAGATGAAAAGCAGAGTGCTGATTATATTCCTCTAACACAATCAACTCCTCTGGAACTGATAAAAGAAGCAGGTATTGTAGGAGCTGGAGGTGCAGGATTTCCTACTTATGCTAAATTATCCAAACCGTTTAAGAAAAATGGAACGGTTGTGATAAATGCTGCAGAATGTGAACCAATACTTTCGCATAATATAGGGAGAATAGAAAAGAGGCCAAAACAATTACTGAGGGGGTTAGAAATAGCTATGGAAGTTTCTAACGCATCATCAGGAGTTATTGCAATTAAAGAATACCAAAGCATGGCAATCAAAAAGCTAGAAGAAGCAAATACAAACAGTAATATACATATTGTAACCCTAGATGATATTTATCCTATGGGTGAAGAAAGAGCTATTATTCGAGAAGTATTTGGAAAGCTGTTGTCAGTTAATTCACTTCCGCTGGAGGCAGATGCAATTGTAATTAATGCAGAAACAGCATGCAGAATTCAAGAGGCTGTTGATGAGAAAAAACCCTTTATTGACAAAGATCTTACGGTAGCTGGAAAAATCGCAGATAATTCAAATGACAAACTGATTCAAGTTTTTTATGATGTTCCACTAGGAATAAAGGTTTCAGATGTATTTGAGATGGCAGGCGGTGTTTCTAAAGACTATGGTGAATTGATAATGGGGGGACCATTTACTGGCAAGAGAACAACAATGGATTCTCCAATTGTCAAAACTACAGGTGGTCTGATAGCTTCAGAATGTTTCATAAAGGGTCCATCAAAGATAGGAATTTTGGTATGTGCATGTGGCGCTGATAAAGACCGTTTATGTGAGATAGCAGAAAGTATGGGTTCACAGGTAGCCGGAGTTGAATATTGTAAACAGGCTATCAAAGTAAATGGAAGCAGAAAATGTGAAAACCCTGGAAAATGTCCAGGACAGGTACAAAAGGTAATGGCTTTAAAAAAGAGTGGAGCAGAAGCTGTTTTAATAAGTAATTGTACAGATTGTTCTAATACAGTTATGTCATGCGCGCCAAAATTAGGTCTTCCAGTATACCATTGTACAGATGGTGCACTTAGAGCTGTTAACCATAAATTAATAAGAAAATTTAATAAAAACTAGGGGGAAACGATATGTCTATTACAAATGAAACATTAAAACTTCATATGAAAGATCCTGCTATTTTTTGTTGCAGGAGACAAAAAGGACTTGTAATAAGTGCTGCAGATTTAGAAGATCCAACATTATTTGATGATATGGAAGAGGCTGGATTATTAACCCTTAGTCCAGATGGTCTTAAGATTGAACAAGTCTTAGGAAGTACGCTTATTAAAGATGTTGAAGCATTAACACCTATTACAACTGATGTGTTAGACAAAATAAATGATACTGCGCCAGTAAAAAATGATGCATCAAAAAACATGGTTAAGGAAGATAAAGATGATTTGCTAAAAAAGATAGTTCATACGACAACAGGAGGGAATGGAATGATTCATATTGAGATTGAAAAGGCAGAAAATATCACAGGATTAAAATTAGATATTCCTGTATTTGCCGGTGGAAGTAATATAGAAGAAGTTGCTGCACCTACTATGCCAAAAGCAGTAGCAGGAGAAAAAAAATCAATTAGAACTCTTGTGAAGAAACATATGAAAATCACAGATGTTGAAATAGGAGAAAAGACATTTATAAAAGATGGAAAGATCAGCATAGATAAGAATATTGTAGAGAAAGCAGTGAAAGAAGATCCTTTATGTAAGAGTATAAAACTTGATGTTATATATCCGGATAAGCGTCATGTTTACACTGAAACAATTATGGATGTCTGTCCAATTGCTACAAAAGTAGAAGGTGAACTTGGAGAAGGCATTACCAAGGTTGCAGATGGAGTTGTATTCATGTTAACAGGTGTTGATGAAGATGGTGTTCAGGTTCATGAGTTTGGTTCATCTGAAGGATATCTTGATGAAAAGATGTATTTTGGTCATCCTGGATGTGCAGATGAAAATGATATTATCATTCGCTGTCATGTTGTCATACAAAAAAATACAGGAATGACTCGTCCGGGTCCATTTTCGGCACATAAGTGTCAGGATTATATTATTCAGGCAGTCCGCGATGAGCTTAAGAATTATGATGGAGAAGTATTGCATGAGGAAGTATGTGAGGATGTAAGACGTAGTGGAAATCCTCGTGTTGTACTTGTTAAAGAGATTATGGGACAAGGAGCCATGCATGATAATGTAATTTGTCCTACAGAACCTTGTGGAATTCTAGGAGGCCAAAAGAATGTTGATTGTGGTAATGTACCAATTATGCTTACACCAAATCAAGTAAGAGATGGCTCAATACATGCTTTAACCTGTATAGGACCTGCCACTAAGGAAATGACACGTCATTATATTCGTGAACCTTTAGTAGAAGGATTGGCAGCTGATGATGAGTTTGATCTTATCGGAGTTGTATTTGTTGGCTCCCCTCAGGTAAATGATGAGAAAATGTGGGTATCAGAGAGATTAGGTTCTCTTCTTGAATCTTTAGATATAGATGGATGTATCATAACAACAGAGGGATTTGGTAATAATCATATTGACTTTATACAGCATATTGAACAGGCTGGAAAGAGAGATATACCAGTTGTAGGAGTATCATTCTGTGCATATCAGGGTCAGTTAGTAGTTGGTAATAAATATGCAACAGCAATGGTTGAAGAAAACATGGATATGGGAGGATTTGAAAATAATGTAGCTGGATGCTCATGTGTAACAAAAGAAGTTGCGGCCCGTGCAATTCAAATGCTAAAAAACAAGATGGCAGGTGTGGATATTAAGCCGGCATCAAAAAAATGGAGCAACGACATTATTAATGCCAATAATAAACTTTTAGGACTTCCAGAAACAAAATTGGTTGATAATGGAACACTACATTAATGGATTACGTAATAAACCCAATTAAAATGGGGGGGCTTGTAAAAAAGGTATCGGATGATGAGATAAAAGTTCATTTGCACGGGAGACTTGGAGTTATCTCTATTCCAAAACATCTGGTAATACCCTTCGATAATTTACAAGAAGGCTTAGAAACAGAATTTTATTTTAGTTATATACAGGTAGTTGAAGATCCGTATGATTATGATTCATCGGATATGATTACAGATCATGAAATAAGTCCATGCCTGCTTGGAGGAAAGATTTCAGAGGTAAATGATACAGCAGTAAAAGTAGAAATTATAAATCAATTGGGAACTATTGCAGTGCCAAGGCGCTGGGTATTTACACCTATACCGCTAAAAGAAGGTCAGAATATAGAATTTTATTTCAGCTGTATGCAGGTAGTAGGTAGGAAAAACATCCCACTTGAATCAATATAGGAGGTAGAATTATGAGTTTAACAACAGTAGAAGGAATGCAGTCAGAAATTTTTGTACCAATTACACCTAAACCGGTGTTTACAGAGTTAAAAAAGCCATTAAGTGAATGTAAGGTAGCATTTATTACAGCAGGAGGAATACACATCAAAAGTCAGGTGCCATTTAATACTTCAGGTGATTTTTCTTACAGAAGTATTCCGTTTGAGACTCCATCAGATCAGTTAATGGTAACACATGGAGGTTTTGATAATTCTGATATTAATAAAGATGTAAATGCGATGTTCCCAATTGATCGTCTTCATGAACTTGTAGATGAAGGCTTTATAGGATCACTTTCGACAGAGACATACACATTCATGGGTGGTGGTGGAAATGTTGAGAAATTTAAGAATGAGACAGGCCCAGAGATTGCCAAGAAATTAAAGGAACAAGGAGTAGACATAGTACTTTGTACTGGTGGTTGTGGAACCTGCCACAGATCGGCAACCATCGTTACAAGATGTTGTGAAGCTGAGGGTATGAGCTGCGTAGTTATAGCAGCACTTCCTCCAATTGCAAAGCAGCAGGGAGCACCTAGAATTACAGCTCCACATGTACCAATTGGCTCTAATGCAGGAGAACCTAACAATATTCCACAACAAACAGCAATTATAAAAGAATCTTTAGAGTGGGTTCGTGATTGTCCAAGTTACAATGCTATAAAAGTACTTCCATATGAATACAGACATAATGTATAAAATAAAGTTACAATAATTGCATTTTTTAAGCACCTTAACAGCCAAATGTTTTGATGCTTGTAATATATCTTATGTGGGATGACTCACATAAGATGCAAAGCATAAGTGATAATAAAAAAAATATTAGGAGGCTATAATAATGAGATTAAAGGATTTAGGATTAAGTGCACAGGATATTAAAGATAAAGTCAACAAATATATGATAGAGACATATGAGCGTTTTGACTTTTTGGCAGAAACAGCCAAAGATCAGTATATATATGATGAAAATGGAACTGCATATTTAGATTTTTATGCTGGTATTGCAGTAAACTCTGCTGGAAGCTGCAATGAAAAAGTAGTGGCAGCAGTAAAAGATCAAGTATCAGATATTATGCATACATTTAATTATCCATATACTATTCCACAAGCACTTTTGGCGGAAAAAGTATGTACAACTATTGGAATGGATAAGATATTTTATCAGAATTCAGGTACAGAAGCCAATGAGGCTATGATTAAGATGGCTCGTAAATATGGAGTCGAAAAATATGGTCCTAAAAAATATAATATCGTAACTGCAAAAATGGGGTTCCATGGAAGAACATTTGGTGCAATGTCAGCCACAGGTCAGCCCGATAATGGATGCCAGATTGGTTTTGGTCCTATGACAGATGGTTTTACATATGCACAGTACAATAACCTTCAGTCATTTAAGGATGCATGTAGTGAAAATACAATAGCTATTATGATTGAACCTGTTCAGGGAGAAGGTGGTGTTCATCCAGCAACACAGGAATTTATGAAAGGATTAAGAGAATTCTGTAATGAACATGAAATGCTTCTTTTAATTGATGAGGTTCAGACAGGATGGTGCAGAACTGGTAAGTTCATGTCGTTTATGAATTATGGTATCAAACCAGATATTGTATCTATGGCTAAAGCTCTTGGAGGTGGTATGCCAATTGGTGCTATATGCGCATCCAAAGAAGTTGCAAAGGCATTTACTTCTGGTTCACATGGTACCACATTTGGTGGTAATCCTGTTTCGTGTGCAGCAGCTTTAGCTGAAGTGAACGAACTTATTGATAGAGATCTTGCAGGTAATGCAGAAAAAATGGGTGCTTATTTTATGGAAAAATTAAGAAAGCTGCCACACGTAAAAGAGGTAAGAGGCCAGGGACTTTTGATTGGTGTTGAATTTGATGAAAGTATAAGTGGTGTTGATGTTAAACATGCATGTTTTGACAGAAAGCTCCTTATTACTGCAATTGGTGCTCATATTATTCGTATGATTCCGCCGCTTATTATTTCAGAGAAAGACTGCGATAAGGCTGTTCAAATAATTAAAGAAGCAATTGAATCTTTATAAATAATATTAAGTGAAAATCCAGTATTACACAAAGAAAATTTTAAGAGTCAAGAGTTGGCAGATGAAATCCGCAGTCTGAATAAATCATTGGGAATACCTGACAGCCTTAGTGAAGTTGGAGTTAAAGAGAATAAGATTGATGCTATGTCTATAGATGCAATGAAAAGTGGCAATATAGCTGTAAATCCAAGGTGTTCTGATGCAGAAAGATATTGAAGATCTTTATAGAAAAGCATTATAATAAAAAAATGCTGGTTAAGGTGTCATGACAAAATTTAATGATATATATAATAAAATATCAGTTTACAAATGAGGAAATATATGAGTATAATGCATATATATAATAAAATATAAGGTAGGCAAAGGTGCTTAAAAAAAGTAATTTGCCTGCCTTTTTTTTATATTTTATAGTTAAAAAAGCATAAAGCAACTTGGTGATAGCTCAATAAAAAAATTATTAAAATATGGGGAGGAAATATTATGAAAAAGAAAATATTAGCCGTTTTGATGTTAGGAGTTATGACATTATCGCTTATGGGATGTGGAAGTTCTGGAAGTGATTCAGCTTCAAAACCAGCAGATGCTCAAAAAGCATCAACAACCGATTTAGAGGGTTCAATGAAAGATGTTTCAATTAAAATAGGTACTTCGGGGTTATTTGGGCCATTCTCGTATTATGATAAAGATGGAAAAACATTAATTGGGTATGATATTGACTTAATCAATGATATCCAGAAAATTCTTGGATTTAAAATTGATGGCGGCGGTCTTCAGGCAATGGACTATTCTGCACTTACAACTTCTATTGCAGAAGGAAAGTTAGATGTAGGAGCAGCAGCTTTATGTGCAACAGATGAAAGAAAAGCAGTAATGAAATTCTCTGATACATACTGTGATTCAGGTCAGAAAGTTATGGTCAATAAAAACAATGATGAAGGTATCACAGGTGTAGATTCATTAGCAGGAAAAACAGTAGCAGTTGAAAAAGGAACAGCGTCACACATTTATGCACAGAAAAATCTAACAAATTCCAAAATTGAAGTTCATGATACTATTACAACAGCTTATGAGTCTTTAGAACAAAAGAAGGTAGATGCAGTTATTCAGGATGCTCCAGGATGTGCATTCTATATAAAGACAACAAGTGGAACAGCACTAGAGACAGTTGGAGATGAGTTTAATAATGGACAGGCACCATATGCAATTGCGTATAATAATAATTTTAAATATAAAGATAAGTTCGATGCAGCACTTGCAAAATTAAAAGAAGATGGAACATTAGATAAACTTTACGATAAATGGTGCAAATAATTAGATAAGTCTATGCAGCCTAAAGAAAGGACAGGTATAATGTATGAATATACAATTCTATCAAACAATTTTACCAATGTTGTTTTCTGGAATTAAAATCACATTTTTCATAGCAGTATTAGGTATTTTATTTGGATTAGTAATTGCTGGTTTTTGCGGTTTCATTTTACAGTCACAATTAAAAGGTTTAAAGATTATTGCAGAAGTTTATATTTGGATTATTCGTGCTACTCCATTAATGGTGCAAGCTCTCTATGTATATTTTGTCATTCCTAAATTGACAGGAATAGATTTTGGGGCAACAACAGTTGGAGTTATTGTAATAGCATTAAATTCAGGTGCATTTATGTCAGAAATAATTAAGGGTGCGCTTCAGAGTGTTGACTTAGGTCAGAAAGAGGCGGCAGTATCTTTGGGACTTACAAAGATTCAAGTTATGATTCACGTTATTATTCCTCCAGCAACAAAAATTGCACTTCCAGGGTTGTTTAATCAATTTATTATTTCTGTAAAAGATACAGCGCTTCTATCTGTTATTACAGTAAGTGAAGTAACTCATCAGGCACAGACGTATGCAGCATTAAGTTTTCAGACAATTCCAACATATACAGTACTAGCAGCATTTTATTTAATTGTTATATCAGTTCTGATTATTATTCAAAAATTTATTGAAAAGAAAATGAGGTGAATAATTAATGATAGAAGTTAAACATTTAAAGAAAAATTTTGGTGATTTAGAAGTTTTACGTGATGTGAATATACACATAAAGCCTGGGGAAGTAGTATGTGTTATAGGGCCATCAGGTTCAGGTAAAAGTACATTTCTGCGCTGCATAAATCAACTGGAAACAGCTACAAGCGGAGAAATATTATATAATGGCAAGAATATTATTGATAAATCATATGATATTCGTAAATTTCGAGAAGAGGTCGGAATGGTTTTTCAGAGATTTAATCTTTTCCCATTAAAAACAGTACTGCAAAATGTTATGCTGGCTCCAATGCTAACTAAACATAAATCAAAATCTGAAGCAGAAGAACTAGCAATGAAATTATTAAAAAGGGTTGGACTTGAAGCAAAAGCAGATGTCTATCCACCTACACTTTCTGGTGGGCAGCAGCAGCGTGTGGCCATTGCAAGAGCACTTGCAATGGAGCCACAAGCACTTTTGTTTGATGAACCCACCTCTGCGTTAGATCCTGAGCTGGTTGGTGATGTGTTAAATACAATGAAGGATTTAGCAAAAGATGGTATAACAATGATTGTTGTAACTCATGAGATGGGCTTTGCCAAAGATGTAGCAGATCGCGTTGTTTTTATGGCAGATGGACTTATTGTAGAAGAAGGCAAGCCTTCAGAAGTATTGGAAAATCCAAAGGAAGAGCGTACGAAATCATTTCTTGCCAGATTCTTAACAGCATAAGGGGGAGAAGTAAATGAGCAAATATGTAATTACAATTACTAGGCAGTTTGGAAGTTTAGGGCGTCCAATTGCCAAACGTTTATCAGAAATTCTGAATATAGAATACTATGATAGAGATATTGTGGAAGCATCAGCACAGAAATTGAATCTTCCAGTATCTGTTATAAGTGATCAGGAAGAGAGCAGTTCTGATTTCTTTAAAATGCTGTTTCCCCTTGGAACAGAAAATTTAAGTCAGCAGAAAAAAATATTTGAGACACAGTCAAAAATCATTCAGGAATTAGCAGATAAAGAAACCTGCATCATTGTAGGAAGATGTTCTGATTATATATTAAGAAATGAAAAAAATGCATTTCACATATATATTTATGCACCTTTGGATGATCGTATGAGAAACTGTGTTGATAGTTTGGGAATGAGCACATCAGAAGCAGAAAAGATGATTATGAGTGTCGACAAGGCAAGACTGGCATTTCATAAACAGTATGCAAAATATAGTCCTGGAGAACCAACGTCCAAGCATATTCTGGTAAATAGCGCGTTTCTCGGAGTTGAGGGTACGGCACAATTACTGGCATATGTTGTTAGAAAAAAATTTAGTGAATTAAAAGCCCTTTGACAAGAGAATATAGGAGGGAATGAATATGAAGTTCAATCCAAAAACAATGGACTATAAATATAAATTCAAAACAATAGATTCTCATACCATGGGAGAGTCAACTAGAATTATATATGAAGGTTTTCCAGAAATTCCAGGTAAAACAATGATGGAGAAAAAGCAGTATTTAGAGAAGCATTATGATAAGTGTCGAGAAGCAATTATGCTGGAGCCGCGAGGACATAGAGATATGTTTGGGGCACTTCTTACAGAACCAATCCATGAAGAGGCAGATATAGGAGTAATATTCATGGACAGTGATAATTATTTAAATATGTGTGGGCATGGTAGTATTGGGGTGGCTTCTATGGCTGTTGAAACTGGCATTGTTGAAGTAAAAGAACCATATACTGAAGTGATTCTAGATGCCCCTTCTGGGATAATACAAACAAAAGTTAAGGTTATTAACCATAAAGCAGTAAATGTCAGCATTATAAACGTTCCATCATTTTTATATAAGAGTAATTTGCAAATAGAAGTACCTCAATATGGAAACATCACATATGATATTTCATTTGGAGGATCATTCTTTGCCTTGGTAGATGCAGATGTTATTGGTCTGAAATTAACAGAAGAGAACATGAAGGAGATTACGGATCTCGGAATGAAACTAAGAAAGATGATTAATTACACACAGAATATTAAGCATCCATATCTGGACATAACAACTGTAGATTTAGTGGAATTTTATACGCGTGATTGCAGTGACAAAGCCAGTATGAAGAACTGTGTAATTTTTGGAGGTGCTCAGGCAGACAGATCCCCGTGCGGAACAGGAACAAGTGCTAAGCTTGCAGCACTTTATGATAAAGGAGAGCTTAAAATTGGAGAAGAATTTGTTTATGAAAGTATTATAGGTTCTTTATTTATAGGAAAAGTCACAAAAGAAGTTGAAATTGATGGGAAAAAGGGAATTATACCACAAATAACTGGAAGCGCGTATATCACCGGAATGAATACATGGATATTAGACGATGACGATCCGCTGGAATTTGGTTTTAGCATTGGTACTAAAGAGATGAAGCAGGAAGAAAGTCTTCAGTAATGAATTTGTAGGCATTACTATGATAATAGTAGGAATTGGAATACAGATAAGAGAATCGAAAAAATAGAAAAAATTATGATCATAGGTAATTAAAATGAAATTTTAGAGTGGGGGAAATCTCACTCTTTTTAAGAATTTAAGTGAATCTTAGTTGAACTTGAATAGTTTAATAGTAAAGTAAGTTTTAAGATATCGTTATCCAAAAAGAATTGAGGAGTTAATTTTGAAAAATGTATATATAACAAATATTCAAAAATATTCAATACATGATGGGGATGGAATTCGTACTACTATATTTTTTAAAGGCTGCCCTTTACGATGTAGTTGGTGTCATAATCCTGAGACTCAAAATTATGAGAAGGAAATAATGTACAATAAAGAACAGTGTACAAAGTGCAGGCAATGTATTGACATATGTCCACAAAAAGCAATACATGTTAAAGAAGAATATATGTTTACAGACAAAGAAATTTGCAAAGCTTGTGGCACTTGCACTGACTATTGCTTGCAAAATGCTAGAAATGTAGCTGGAAAACATTACTCTGTTTCAGAGCTTGTTAAAGAGGTAGAAAAAGATTATTTATTTTATGAAGAATCAGGAGGTGGAGTTACTTTATCTGGTGGAGAAGTTATGGCTATGGATATGGAATACGTAGAAAAACTTGTCAAAGAATTTCATAAAAGAGGAATCAGAGTTAATATTGATACTTGTGGCTTTACTTGTTATGAAAACTTTGAAAAAATTCTTAAGTTTATAGATACATTTTTATATGATTTAAAACTTATAGATAATGAACTTCATAAAGAGTATACAGGAGTAGATAATACACTGATTCTGGATAACTTAAAAAAACTTTATAAAGATAAAGCCAAAATTTATATTAGGATTCCTCTCATTGAAGGTGTGAATGCTAAGGATAAACATGTAAGCGATATAATAAAGTATTTGCTAAGTAACAATATAAGGCCTTATAGAATTAATCTTTTGCCATATCATAATACGGGAATGAGTAAATATTATAAATTACAAAAAATATATGAAGGTGATAACTGGCGTGCTCCAGATCCTAAGAAGATGCAAGAATATAAAAAAGAATTTGAAAAGTATGGATTTATAAATGTTATTATAGGAGGTTAAATTATGGAAAGAGGAATGAACGATCGTATTAAAAAACTTAGAAAACAAAGTGTAGATACAGAAGCACATATATATATGGAAAGAGCTAAAATTATGACTGAAACATATAAAGAATATGAAGGTACAGTATCTATACCAGAGCTTCGTGCACTTTGTCTTAAAAATTATTTTTCAAAAAAAACTTTGTGCATTAATGAAGGTGAACTCATTGTAGGAGAAAAAGGTGATGGTCCTCAAGCAGCTCCAACATTTCCAGAACTTTGTTGCCATACTATAGAAGATATGCATGTTATGAATGATAGAGATTTAATTAGCTTTAATGTTAAAGATAAAGATTATGCATATCAAGAAGAAGTTATTATTCCATTTTGGAAAAATCGTTCTATTCGCAACTTAATTTTAAGAAATATGAGTAATGAATGGAAAAATGCTTATGAATGCGGTATTTTTACTGAATTTATGGAACAAAGAGGGCCAGGCCATACTGTGGGTTCTGGAAAAATATATGAAAAAGGATTTTTAGATTACAAAGAAGATATAAAGAAAGCTATAACTGAGTTAGATTTTTTAAATGATGCCGAAGCATTAGAGAAAAAAAATCAATTATCAGCAATGAGTATAGCCTGTGATGCAATTATTATTTTAGGCGAAAGATATGCAAAGCTTGCAAGAGAAGAAGCAGAAAAAACATCAGATCCTTCATGGAAAGCGGATCTTTTGCAGATTGCAGAAAATTGTGATATGGTTCCAGCTCATAAACCAAAAACCTATTGGCAGGCCTTACAGATGTATTGGTTTGTGCATCTTGGGGTTACTTCTGAATTAAATCCATGGGATGCATATAGCCCAGGAAGATTAGATCAACATATATATCCTTTCTATGAGAATGATATTGAAAAAAATATTTTAAATGATGAAAAGGCAAAAGAACTTTTAGAATGTCTTTGGATAAAATTTAACAACCAGCCTGCTCCACCTAAAGTAGGGATTACACTAAAAGAGAGCAGTACCTATACAGATTTTGCAAATATTAATACTGGAGGAATAACTCCAGATGGAGAAAATGGTGTAAATCCTGTTAGTTACTTGATTTTAGACTGCATGGATGAAATGAAACTTTTGCAGCCAAGTTCAAATGTTCAAATCAGTCGTAAAACTCCACAGAAGTTCTTAAAAAGAGCTTGTGAAATATCAAGAAAAGGATGGGGACAGCCTGCCTTTTATAATACGGAAGCAATAATTCAGGAATTATTAAATGCTGGGAAAAGTATTGAGGATGCGAGAACTGGAGGAACAAGTGGTTGCGTAGAAACAGGAGCTTTTGGAAATGAAGCTTATATTTTAACTGGCTATTTTAATCTTCCCAAGATATTTGAACTTACTTTAAATAATGGATATGACAAGGTAAATGGTAAACAGTTAGGTTTAGAACTTGGGTATGCTGAAGATTTTAATACTTATGAAAAACTTTTTGATGCTTACAAGAAGCAGATTGAATATTTTCTTGATATAAAAATTAAGGGAAGTAATATTATTGAAAAAATATATGCAGATAATATGCCTGTACCGTTTTTATCTATAATTACTAATGACTGTATTAAAAAAGGAAAGGATTATAATGCGGGAGGAGCACGTTATAATACAAATTACATTCAAGGGGTTGGTATAGGAACTATTACAGACAGCTTGGCATCGATAAAATATAATGTATTTGATGAAAAAAAATTTACTATGAAAGAGCTCATGAATGCCCTTGAAAATAATTTTGAAGGCTATGAGAGAATACTTAATTTAGTTCGTAATAAAACACCGAAATATGGCAATGATGACCCTTATGCAGATTCAATTATGAAAAGTGTTTTTGACTTTTATAGCAAAAGTGTTACAGGCAGGCCTAACATGAAAGGTGGAACATATAGAATTAATATGCTTCCAACTACATGTCATGTATATTTTGGAGAAGTGATGATGGCCAGTCCTAATGGTAGATTTGCTTATAAACCAGTATCAGAGGGCATTTCACCTGAAAAGGGTGCTGATACAAACGGTCCTACTTCAGTGATAAAGTCAGCATCTAAGATGGATCATTTAAGAACAGGCGGAACATTATTAAATCAGAAATTTACTCCTAGTGTTGTAGCAGGGGAAAATGGTTTGGAACAAATGTCAAATCTTATACGTACTTATTTTAATATGGATGGACATCATATTCAATTTAATGTTATTGATAGAGAAACTTTGATACAAGCACAAAAAAATCCTGAAGAATATAAAGATTTGATTGTGAGAGTTGCAGGCTATAGCGATCATTTTAGAAATCTTAGTAAGGCACTTCAAGATGAAATAATTGAACGTACAGAACAATCATTTAATTAGGAACAATTAAAAAATAAATAAAACTTATAAAAATTGTAGCAGCAGCATGGAGTTTATTTAAAAAGCAAGGATATGAGGATACAACCATAGATGAAATTATTGATGAAGCTGATGTTTCAAGAGGTACGTTTTATTACTATTTCAATGGGAAAGATGATCTTTTGAGTTCACTTTCCATTTTTTTTGACGATAAATACGAAGAAGTAATGCAGCAAATAGATCCTAAAATGAATAGTTTTGATAAACTTATTTTTCTAAATGGCAGAATGAATAAGGTTATTGAAGAAGAGCTAGAAAAGTTTAAAAATGATTTTGAAGTTCTAAAAAAATGCCTTAATGGTTTAGTTGATACTATTTTATTTGAAGATGAATCCATTATTAGAGATTATCAAGCAATACAAAAAAGTTGGTTTATATATTCTGTTATTAACAATGTGTTTTATCATTCTTTATCACAAGTTAGAAATGCAATGGATAGACTTTTATATAAAAAGTATTTTGGATATAATATATATTAAGAGTGTGTAGAGAAAAATAATAAAAACATATATTTAGAGATTCAATTGGATTTGATTGAAATTATTATCAAGAGAAGTACCATCGTACAGTGATGCCAGCCTTAGTTCATATATAATGAGATGATAATATTGGAATGGATATACATGAGAAAAGATAAAATAAATTTAAATTAAAAATAAATGCACTTAAATTTATATTTTTATGGAGGATAAAATATATGAATATTATAGAACACGATAAAAATTTATTAATAATAGAGGCCATTGAAGGTTTTGCATTTAATCATAATATAAGCAGCATTAATGCATTTGAAATATTTGAAAAATATGATCTTTTTAAATTAATACGATCACAATATGAAGTTTTGCATACTCAGGGTTTAGAAGAAAGCATAGAGTTTATTGAAGATGTAGTTAGGAGAAAAGAATATGCTAAGCAATAATGAATTAATTCTATTTCATGGAACTAACAAATTATTTGAGGAAGTTGATTTACAACAATCTAAGAATAAGCGCGATTTTGGAAAGGGATTTTACACTACTACATTGGAATTACAATCAAAAAGCTGGGCAGAAAATATGTTTATTAGATATGGTGGAGATGGAATTTATGTAATGAAGTTTAAGTTAAAATATCTTTCCGATTTGAGAGTAAAAGAATTTAAAGGACTAGATAAAGAATGGTTAAATATGATAAAAAATAATCGACTTAATGGAGGAATCCAACATGATTATGATGTTGTTATTGGTCCTGTAGCAGATGATAACACAATGAGAACAGTGGCTCTATATGTAGAGGGAATTTATGATGAAGATATGGCTTTAAAACAATTGGAGTTTTCAAAATCAAATAATCAGGTTTCAATCCATACCAGTAAAGCACTAAGTAAATTAGAATTTATAGGGAGAGATGAATATGATAAACAAATATTCATATAAAGGACAAGATATAACATTAGATATTATAATGAAGATTGAAAAAATTATAAGAATATTATGTGAAAGAACAGGAAAAACTTTTGAAGAAGCGACTAAGGAATTCTATGAATCCAAGACATATAAGGCACTACAAAACACTCAATCTGTTTTATGGGCTGAAAGTTCTGAATTTATAGTTGATGAATTGTTTAGAGAATGGGAAGACAAAAAATAATTTTTAATCAGAATATATTAAAAAGTAAAGACTTTAAGTATAATATATTTTATTTATATTTAGAGGATAGTAGTATTAAATAACAAGTTTATTAAATAAATAGATATAATAAATAAAATTAAGAAGAACTAAGCAATCAGGATATTATATTCAAATGAAGAAATTGAGGAAATAAGAAAATCTATAAAATATAGCAATTAAAGACATAGAGATTATGACTGAATTAGGTAAGAGTTTATTTGAAGAAGGTAAGTTGGAAAATGCAATAGAAACAGCTAAAAGATCCATAAAAGAAGATATGAGTGATCAATTTATTAGCAAATTGGTTGGGCTATATATAAGAGAAATTCAGATAATAAGAATAGCTACTAAAACTAATAAAACAAATTAAATAAAATTATAAATAAGAAAGATATTAACATACTTGAAGCAGTAGTAATGTACAGGACATAGAAACTTTAAATGTTTTTTAGGTTCATATGTACTTTGTTTGGTTTAAAGTAATTAATATCTTTTTATTTTAACTCGCCAAGGCTCAAACAAAGGGAGAGAAGTACAAGCTATATTATTATATATTTGAATAAAATATATAATAATATATAAATCATATATATTTTTTTTTAACTTGTACTTTTCATTACTTGATTGTAGTGGCAGAATTAAGAAATAGATTTATGATAGGCACTGTAGGCATTTTAAGTGAAGAATATTATATTGTTATTTTGAGCTGTATAGGAAATTTGACAAGCAATAGAATGCCATATCAACGATGGTATTATGCATATAACTGAAAGTATTAAAAATAAAATCTTTTAATTATTTATATTTTATTTTAAAGAAATTTTTCAGTATAGACATAAAGTTTATGAATTTTAATTACTAGTTATAAGATTTGTACAACGATTAAATTCCATTTCTAATACTGTTTTAACAGTATGTTTACCCAAATCATCTAAAGAATTAAATTTTTCTAGTAAACATTTTTGCTCTTCTGTTAATTGTGGTTTTATTTCTATTTTATTTTCTTCCCATCCCATTAAGCATGAAGGAGTTGTTTCTAATATTAATGCAAGTTTTTCAATTTTATCGGAAGGTATATTAGATATTACACCACTTTCATATCTTTGAAGAGTTGGCTTACTAATAGATAATTTATTGGAAACATCTTCTAGTGTGAGATTTAATTCTAATCGCCTATTTTTGATATTCTCTTTCAAACCCATTTTATATCTCCTCTGAATAATATATTAAAAATAACTAAACATATATAGTACTTATTTATAATTTATTACTTATAGTTAATAAGGTTAAAGCTTTTAATGCATAATCATAGTTAACTATATTACTTGAGTCTAATAAATTTATAAATAATTAACATGTTGACCATTTCTTTAGCTTTATTTTATTGAATCCATTTAATAAAATGAAGAATTTTTATACCAAGTTATATATAATTTGTTTTTTTAGTTTTTTAATTAAAAGATTCTAAACGTGGAATTAAATATTAATTAATATACCGTGTATAAATACTAATATATTATATCATTTCTAAAGGTATGGGAAAATAGTGCCTTATTTTTATTAATTATAACATTTGTTTTATATTTGCGTAATATGCTCCTATAAAGTGGAAAAAAGTTAAAAACTATTGACAAATATAACCATAATATATAATATATTACTTAACAAGTAACAAAAGGGGGATTATTATGATACTAGTTAATGAGTTGAAAGGGAAAATAAAAGCAAAAGGCTATACTCAAGAAAAACTCGCGAGAGAATTAGGGATTTCTCCAAAAACTCTATGTACTAAACTAAGCAAAGGGATCTTCGGATCTGATGAAATTGAAAATATGATAAAAATATTAGAAATACAAAATCCGATAGAAATTTTTTTTGCCAAGTAAGTTACTTAGAAAGTAAAATATATAATTTAAACATAGATAAATAGAGATTAATAACTATTAATAATCAATGGCTTGAAAATATCTTAAAAACACATCAGGAAGTAAGAAGATAATAAATTGAAAAGATAAAAAAATAACTTAAACAAAGGTTTAAATTAATGCATTGTCCATACGATGTAAAGGTTTAGATTAATTATTAAATGAGGTGATTTATAAAATGGGAAAACTAGAATGCCTAGTAAAAGAAACTGAGAAGTTTGAAGGAAAAGATATTGGAGCAATTCTTGGTTTTGATAAATACAGAAGTATTGAAGATGTCTATTCAGAAAAGATTGGAGAAATTGAATTTTTAAGACCAGGTCCTGAAGTTATATATTGGACAAGCACCTTAGAAGAAGTAGTTTCAAGAGAATTTATGCTTAGAACTAAAAAGAAGATACGGAAGAATAATATAAATTCAGTTGATAAGGATTATGAATATATGGTTTCTAATGTTAATAGAAAAATCATAGGAGAAAATTCAATTCTGGATTGCAAAGTAATTAATGTAATAGATGAAGCTCAGATAAATGATAAAAACTTTATTAGGATGAGAGTATTAGAGGCTCAACATAATATGAAAGTAAAAGAAGTAGATAAATGCTACATTGCAATGCTTATTAACGGTCGAAAATTCATCTTAAAAGAAATTAAACGTGATGAAAGCTTAATTTGTAAGATAGTTAAAGTAGAAGAAAAGTTTTGGAATGATTATATAAAAAGGAAAGTCAAGCCTAATGAATCATTAAGTTTGGATTAATTAATGGTCAAAATTTTAAAATGGTAAGGAGAGTAGAAAGAGAGATTTTATAAATGAATTTCAAAATCTTTAAATCTTATATCTACGTTTGTAATTTTATTGGACTAACTCCATCCTGGGAAGGGCTTGAAAGATTCAGGTTATTTTGTTTAAGGGAGTGTGGAAACAGTGGCAGATATTAAATGGATTAAGTTATCTACTAATATGCATGATGATGAAAAGATGAAATTAATAGATGCAATGCCAAAGAGAGATACAATACATTATGTTTGGATAAGAATACTTTTATTGGGTGGAAAGCTTAATGCAAACGGAGAGATATTTTTATCAGAAGGAAAACCTCTTACGGCTAAAATGTTAGCCGTATTATTTTCAAGATCATTAGAGGACATTAAACTTGCACTAAAAGTATTATCTCGATTAGGCATGATTGAAATAGCTCCTAGTAAGGTAATTAGAATTGTAAATTGGGAAAAGCATCAAAACATAGAAGGAATGGAAAGAGTTCGTGAACAAAATAGAAAAAGAGCTGAGAACTATAGAGAAAAGAAAAAATTAGAGGAGAAAGCTTCACCAAATAACAAAGAGAATGATGCAAATATTTTTGAAGCTGAAAATTTAGATGAGATGGAGGCTGATGAAAATAAACCAAAAGACGATTTTGAAACTAATGAAAGTGCAGTAATTGATTATGATGATAAAAGTAAAATTTCTTCAGAATATCCTGCTAAGAATAATTCTAATAATCAAATTGAGGTTAATAATGATGAGATAGCTGATATCAATTCTATAAAAAACAATAAAAATGAAGGGAACATTACTCAAAAAAACAGTAACGTTACAAAAAATGAAAGTAACGCTATTGTAACGGAGCAGAATAAGAAAGAGATAGAGAATAAGAAAAAGAGGGAGAAAAAAGATATAGAAATAGAGAATACAAATTTGGTTTCTAAGATAAATAATGAGACTTCTACAAGTCAAAAAGTAAATTCTGTAATATCCATGGTACCAGAAGTTATGGCAGATCAAATAACCACATCACATAAGGATGATGATATAAACGCAAGCTCTATGAGAATTATGTTTTATTATCAAAAAATAACGGGAATGCCTGGTGGAGCTTATAGCTTTGCCATTAGGAAAGCAATTGATACTTATGGTGAAAAAGTAGTTAAGATGGCAATAGATACAGCTTTTGATCAAAATCAAACTGGATTTAAGTAT
The DNA here is from genome assembly GCF_002006495.1 of Clostridium sp. BL-8. Lineage (NCBI taxonomy): Bacteria > Bacillati > Bacillota > Clostridia > Eubacteriales > Clostridiaceae > Clostridium > Clostridium sp. BL-8. The sequence goes on along the minus strand of NZ_LZZL01000071.1, from coordinate 3,211 downwards.
ATTAATGGCATATTGAAAAACTGGGAAAGGGATGGATGTCCAAAAGAGGGTAAGGAGGTAAAGAAAAATGGGGTTAGAAGCTATGGAAAGAATATCAAAGCAGATAAAAACGAATTTGCAGGATTCAAACCAAAGGAATCACGAAAACTTACAGAAGCTGAAAGAAAGAGAATTCATGCAAACCTCATATAAGTGTGATAAATGCTGTGATACTGGATGGATTTTAATACCGCAGGAACATATGCAGCCACTTGCGGTAGCCTGTGAATGTAGAAAAGTAGAAAAGCTGAAAAGTGAGTGGAAGTATTCTGGAATTAATGTTGAGCAAAGTAAATATACTTTTTCAAATTTTGAGATATGGAATGAAGCATCTAGTAGAATAAAAGATACTGCAGCAGCTTATTGTACTGATTTTGATGATATAAGAGATAAGAGAAGAAGCAGCCTTTTGTTATGTGGCCAGGTTGGTTGTGGCAAAAGTCACATGAGTGTTGCAGTTGCACTAAACTTTTTAAAACAAAAGATTAAAGTTGTTTATATGCCGTACAGAGATGTAATAACAGAAATAAAGCAGAATATGATTGATCAGGAATATTATAAAAAAGCAATTTCAAAATATCAATTATGTGAGGTTCTGCTTATTGATGACCTCTTTAAAGGAAAAATAAACGACAGTGATATAAATGTGATGTTTGAGATTATAAATTATAGGTATCTTAATTTTTTACCAATTATAGTAAGCAGTGAATTTTCAATTGATAGGCTTTTAAACTTTGATGAAGGGGTAGGGTCACGCATATATGAGATGGCCAAAGATTATGTTGTAGAAGTTGAAATGGATATAAGGAATAACTATAGACTTAAGTGAAACCTTTCTAGTTGAGTTTTACTTAATCTCAAACTACTAAAACTTATGCATATCTTTAGATGATAACAATGTTTGAGTGGGATAAATAAAATTTTGGAGGCGTTTGAGCATGAAAGCATCGGGAATAGTAAGAAATCTTGATAATTTGGGAAGAGTTGTGATACCAAAAGAAATGCGGAATTTAATGGCGATTAAGGAAGGAGATCCAGTAGAAATTATTAAGGTAAACAATGAGGTGGTTGTTAGGAAATATAGCAAAGGCTGTATCTTTTGCGGAAGTAGTCAGGAGATTTCTGAATTTAAAGAAATAATTGTTTGTAACGAATGTAAAAAGGCTTTAGGTCAAGAGTAAATATTCAGAGTAAAAAATAGAAGCTTATCTGCTAAAGGATAAACTTCTATAATTTTACTTAAAATTAAGCTACATCAAATTTTGTGACTTGTCTTTGAGTAACTTGAGCTCCAGATTTCTTAGCTAAACCACCAGAATTTGTTTTGAATATATCTTTTGCTATTATAGTATCCATAAGTGAATTGACTTCAGCTTTAGTAAGATCTGATTTAACACTTGGAATATTTAAAGTAGTCTTTTCGCCATTTTCAGTTAGAAAAGTCAAAGATAAGGTATATTCCATTAATAGGTCCTCCTTTCATAAATTTCATTAAGTTAATCACGTTAAGCATTAACTAAACTAGAGGCTTCATTTACAAAGTAATCTCTAGTCTGAACTGATAAAACAGCTTTTATAGCTTCAGCAACATCATAGATGTTTTGGGAAGCAGCATCTGTTCTAACATTGGAAAAAGTTTTCTTGGTAAATATCGCGTCGCCTGCTTTATCGGTGCCACTTTGGATCTCAATGCTTAATGATGTTGTTTGAAGTGATTTTGTTACAGCCATAGTCTAAACCTCCTTTATTTTTATTTCATATAGGATATATGTAAGGTTTAGAAATGTCACATTAATATTAAAAAAAATTTTATATTTTTTATAAGTTTTGAAAGGAGCATGTATGAAAAAGGTAGAGTAAATAAAAATAGACTGAAAAATCTTTCTATATGATTAAATACTTAAAAATAAGGAAAGGATTAAAATAAAAAGATCTAGGAGGAACTTATGGCTGATATGATAAATAGCTTATATAATTTAACACTAGTTTTATTACGTGGATGTATAGTTACGGTGCTTATTACAGGAGTGTATATAATAGGAATAGTAAAATATGAGAGAAAATATATATTACTTACTCAAGAATTAGATAAGAAAAAAGTTGATGATATAACCTATAAAAGTAAATTTTAGAAAAGTTAAAATGTAGCGATGCAAATAAGTGTTGCTACATTAACTATGTACAATTTATGTTATAATTAATAACAGTACAAGGTTACAAATAAAAGGGTAATTTGGATGATAAAAGTTAAAATGATTAAATTAACCAAAATGATAGTTAGTACATTAGTAATAGTTTCAGTATTAATATTAAATCCAATAGGAGCAAGTGCGGAGTGGGAGCAAGATAATCAAGGTTGGTGGTATACAGAAGGTAGTTCATGGGCAGTTGGTTGGAAGCTAATTGATTGGAAATGGTACTATTTTGGAGAAGATGGGTATATGAAAACAGGTTGGATAAAGTATGATAGTAAATCATATTATTTAAATTCAGATGGAAGTATGGCCCACGATACTACAATAGATGGACGTGCAGTAGGTTCAGATGGCGCATGGAATCAAATTGCTGGAACTAGTTCAATACATGTATCAAATGTTAATCCAAACGCCACAACAATAAGTGGTGTAACTGGTATAAAATTTGATGATATTACAAAAATAGTTTTTTGCGACGGATCATTAAAAAATAACACAGTAACAATTGAAGATAAACAAAAGATTAAAGAATTTATGGGATATTTAGATGCTTATTCTGTTAATAACATAGATGTTCCGGTAGTAACAGGTTGGCTGCATAGGGCATTATTCTATATCAATGATAAAGAGGTAATGGATATATCTTTTGATAATCCAATTGATATTAATGGAGAACAATTTAATGTCACAAAAGGTAACTTAGATATTAAAACAATTGACAGGTATCTAAAATCAATTGATTCGTCTTATATAAAACATTAAAATATCCAGGAGGATGCAGTATTTTGCAACATCTCTATAAGTAAAATAAATAGCAAGCTAAAATATCACACTATTCATAATAAATAAATGTGTGGTATTTTTTAACTGCGTAATTCTACTCAAAGGTAGAAGATAATTAAAATTTGATTTTGTCATATTGCTGTCACAAATCTCAAGTATTATATAAATATAAAGTAGTTAAACATTATTTATCC